>JAKACE010000328.1 GCA_021821705.1 Actinomycetes bacterium
GGACCCTGGTTGGGCCCTCTGGCACTGCCCATGTACAAGCTCACCCGGCCCACAGACTGGGCGCAAATGGACAAGGCCATGACGGTCCTGCTCGACGTCCTGGCAGGCTGAGCGCCACGACTGGGGCAGACCGGCGACAGGCCCGACTACCTGCTCACGGGATCAGGCAACAGACCCGCGGTCAGCCCGACTCGGCTTTGTTCAGGAACCTCCGGTAGGGACCGAAACAACCTCGTCGCCGTCGAGGTAGATCACGTCGCCGCTCCCCTTCGTCTTATGGATCTTGTGAGTCAGAGTTTGCTCGTGCACCGAGCCCAGCGGGGTGATCCTAGGTGCGATGTAGCTGGCCATTGCTCACCTCCTAGATGCCAGTACCGCCTCGTAAGTTACCAGCGCTCATAACGGGCTGCGCCTCCCAGTCCTCAAGTCGTTGCCTACTTGACCGTCATGGCCGCGGAGGAAAACATGAGCCAACCTCGGGCGCACGTCCGACCGCCCCGAGCGTTCGGCTACGGTCCGTCTGGGGCGACGAGGTGGGGGTTACCCGTATGACCGGGCCCGAGCGCCTGAAGGAACTGATGACGCACCGCGGGCTTCGGCTACCCGAGGCCGACGGAGGACCCTGGTTGGGCCCTCTGGCACTGCCCATGTACAAGCTCACCCGGCCCACAGACTGGGCGCAAATGGACAAGGCCATGACGGTCCTGCTCGACGTCCTGGCAGGCTGAGCGCCACGACCGGGGCGGAGCGGCGACAGGCCCGCCACCTCGTCCGTGACGGGGAGATGACGGGCCTCCATAAGGTGCCGCTATACGGGCCCTACGACGGGTTTATCGCGCTACCAGGGATAGATTGTTCCTGCCCGTTGATGACGATGACGTCGCCCGTCCCCGAGTCCTTGTAAATGGTGGTAAGGGTCTGCTCGTGCACCGAACCGAGCTTGGTGATCGTCGGTGCTGTGTAGTTGGCCATTGGTCACCTCCTCATGTGCCACGAACTGCGGACACGTTACCACTGCGCCAGACGGGCTCAGGACGCTCCTGCCGTACGGGACCGTCGTACCGACTGGCCCTACACAAACAGAACCGCCTCACGGACCATAGGCGCCGCTCCGACCACGCTCGGTGCTCAGTCTCCGAGGGAGCGCCTGGCCCCGGCGGCTTCGCAGCCCTGATCGTGCAACCAGGCCGCCTGCAACAAGGTCGTCGAGAGCAGGTCGAGCCCCTCCCCGAGCCAGTGCGCGCGCAGCGCCCGGGGGTCGACCAGGGCGTCGTCGAACCCACCGCCTGACCACTCGGCAGCAAAGCGCCGGGCTGTCCCGGTCCAAAGGGGAGCCGTGAAGCCGGCCTTGGACACCCGCGTGAGCGCCTTGGGGGGCAGCACTCCACCAAAGAGCAACCGCACGACCTCGGCGCGGTCGCCGAGGCCGGGAACACCGCCGCGCCGAGCCAGCGCCGCCAGTACGGGTGGACTGGCAAAAGGGTGCACGAAACGCACCGACGAGGTCGATCCCATCCGCTTAAAGGCGTCCAGGCAGAACTGCACGTACCGGCTTCGCCAGAACCAGCCCAGCTTGCGGTCGAAGCCGAACGGCTCGTCCGCATCGTCAAAGGCGAGGCGCTCCCGCGCCAGGCGCCTGCCCTCAGGCCCCAGCCAAGGCTTTGGCTCTCCCTGGCGGCGCCGGTAGACGGCCATGCGGACCGGGCGCGGGGCGAGAGCCAAACCGCAGATTTTGACCCCGTCAACCAAGCCCGCTCTCTCCCTGCGACAGATTATGCGCTCCGCCCGGGCGAAAGTGCTGGCGCGGGCCAGTTCGTCACCGGCGAACCCGGTCACCACCGTCCCCCCCGCAGCCCGCTCGACGATAGGCATGTGAAAGTGCGTGTTGAACGGCCACAACAAGCCGTACCGGCGCAGCAGCGCCGTGGCCACCGGGCCTACCGCGTCCAGTTCGCCCGGCGCCACCGCGATGCGCTCCCAGTGCTCCACCTGCACCTCGCGTAGCACTGCCTCCTGCCACTCCCCCTCCTCGGCCGCGGCATCCCCCGGGAAGACCAAGGTGGCCGCGACCGGCAGTGCCAGGCCCTCCCGGCGGGCCACTGCACAGGCCATCGCCAGTAGACCGGACGAGTCGCGGCCGCCAGAGAAACTGACCACGCAAGGTGGTCGCTGGAGCGCGTCGAGCAGCACGGACTCCAGGGCCGCAACGGGTGCCAGCAGCTTGGGGACGAGCTCGCCCAGCACCGGCACGCCCTCATCCCGACCTAGGGGCAGACCGAGCGCCATGTCCAAGTCGCCGAGCGCTGTGCCCATGGCCGAGGAGGTTAGCGGTGCCGGCTCAGTCCTCGTCAATCATGTCGTTGGCGCGCAGCGCATCCACGAAGGCCTCCACATCAGCCTTCGCGGTGGCCTCGTCCACCTCGTAGCGACCGCAGAGCTCGGCCACCAGCTCCTCCGCGCTGGCTCCCTCGCTCAGGCGAGCCCACAGGACGGCGCCCGACTCATTGAGAGACAGGTACTGCGAGGTACGGGTGTCCAACACCACGACCTCCTCCGCCACCGCCCGCCACACGACGTCCGGCTCCTTGAGCCTCATACGACCGACCTCGTCTCTGATCAGGGGCCGACCTGGCCTTCGACTGCCTCAACGCTGCTCAGGGTACCAGCCCGCCGCCTGGCACTCCGCGCGCTCGTGCCCCTTCAAGCAACCTTTGCGCACTTTGAAATGACACGAAGTCCCTCATCGTCGGCATGACGGTTACGCCAGGCCATGTACCGCCTCGTTGGTAATGGTCTTCGTGGTCGCTGCCGTCCACAGCGAACTAGCCTTGGTTTTCACGCCGACACGGGCTCTGACGTGGGAGCATCCACCAAAGTGCCTGTCCTGTAAGGGAAAATGGGGTTGCTCAAGACCTCAGGACCCTCACAGGAAGGCACTTCTCAAGTGAACAAGCGTAGCCCCCGTTGGGCCAGGTTGAAGGTACTCGCCGACGGGGCCGGGGTGGCTTCCCACGCCGGCTGTGAGCTGCTCCGGGGAGATGGCAGCGGCCACCGGCCTGGTGGGGGCATGGGACGCCGCCCTCATCGGCACCTACTCCGGGCTGCCGTTCTACTTCCCCGGCCAGGTGCTGGCCGACCTGGCTGTGCCCATCGCAGACGGGGCAACGTCGATCTGGGGGCTGAAGAGCCTGCGGGACCAGCCCGGCCTGTTCGGGCCGGTGGCGTCGACGCCCACGGCATGGCGGGTGCTGGACAGGGTCTCCCCCCGGGCACCTGAGGGCGCTGCGGGCGGGCCGGGCCAGGGCAAAGGCGTGGCGAGGCGGGGCCGCCGACTCCACCTCGACGCCGTGGTTCTACGTGCTGGCCCGCAAGCCGAGCGCGTAGCGGAAGGCCCGGGTAGGCGTTGTGAACGGACGTCTCGTCAAGGTCGCCGATATGACCCGCGCTGAGATGGAGGCCTGGGCCGCGCTGGCTGCGGGCGCAGCGGAGCCCAACCCCCTGTTCGAGCCGGCCTGCCTGGTGCCGGCCAGCAGGCACCTGCCCCGTGGCAGGGACATCACGCTGGTGCTGGCCGAGGAGGGCGGCCAGATGCATGGTTGCTTCCCCGTCCTAGAGGTCGGCCTGGATGCCAGGCCCAGCACGAGCTTTCGCGGCGTCTTC
>JAKACE010000329.1 GCA_021821705.1 Actinomycetes bacterium
GTACCGGTCGAGGCGGCGGGAGGACCGTGCCTGTCCTGCCGGTTGACAGCCAACCGGCCCCCGCTGCACCAGCAGGACTACTGCGACGCCTTTGCCAAGGCCGAGGTGGCCAAGCGTCGCCTCGTCTACCAGCTGCTACAGCTGCGCCTGCCCATCGTGGGCCGGGACGAGGACGCCGAGGGCGGCCTGTCGTTCGAGCTGCTCGCCAGCGACCGCCACGTGGTGACCGGTCACGCCAACGGGGTCATCACCCTCGACCTGAACGAGACCGACGACGTCTTTCGCGAGCAGACCCGCACCCAGTTCGGTGAACCCTACCGGACCATCCTGGGCCACTTCCGCCACGAGATCGGCCACTACTACTGGCTGACCCTGATCGCCCGGCCCGGCTCGCAAGGCATGGCGAAGGACCTCCTGGCCGAGGCGAGGGACCTGTTCGGCGACTACGACGCCGACTACGTGAGCGCCCGTGACGCCCACTACGCAAGGGGCCCGGACCAGGAATGGGGGCACTCGTACGTCAGCGCCTACGCCTCGATGCACCCACTGGAGGACTGGGCCGAGACCTTCGCGCACTACCTGCACATCTGGGACGCCGTGCAGACGGCGGCATCATTCGGTGTGCTGGTGGGTGGTCCGGTCGACGACAGGACGGGCCGGCGCGACCCGGCCCTGGCAAGCGCCCCCAGCGAGGAGACAGCCGACCTCGAGGGCTTCGACGCCGTCATCGCCGACTGGCTGCCGCTCACCCTGGCCCTCAACGCCCTCAACCGCTCGCTCGGCAAGGACGACCTCTACCCCTTCGAGCTGCCCCCGGCCGTCATTGCCAAGCTCGCCTTCGTGCACAAGGTGATAACTGCGCTCCACCAAGCCGCAGCCGAGCGGCCAGCCGACCGGGCCTCGGCAGAGCCGGCCGCCTGAGCACCGCTGCTACCGGCAACCCCGCCCGGCCCTGACGACGGATCTCAGAAGGCGAGCAGAGAGCCGGCGGCGGCGGCGATGTCGTCCACTTGAGGCAGCGTGGCTCTCTCCAATGTCGGCTCGTACGCTACGTGCGTGTCCGCCGCTCCGACCCGGCTCACCGGGGCATCGAGATCCCCGAAGCAGTGCTCGGACGCCCAGGCCGCCACCTCGGCGCCGAAACCGCAGGTCAGGTTGTCCTCGGTCACCACCAGGAGCCTGCCCGTGCGTGACACGGACTCCCCTACCAGGTCCCGGTCCCAGGGAGCGATGGAGCGCAGGTCCACGACCTCCGCATCGATTCCCGCCTGCTGGACGGCCTTGACGGAACGCTCCACCGTGGCCCCGTAGGTCACGATCGTGAGCTCGGCACCGGGACGTACCACCCGGCCCTTGCCGAAGGGCACCATGAAACCGGGCGCAGGGAACCGCCCCTCGGTGTAGCGCTGGCGCAGGAGGTGCTTGTGCTCGAGGAACAGGACCGGGTCCTCCCCCGCCAGGGCGCTGCGCAGGAGGCCCACGGCGTCCACCGCCCTCGAAGGCATGACGACAACGAGCCCGGGCACGTGGGCGAAGATCGACACCCCCGACTGTGAATGCCAGATGGCTCCACCGGCCAGGTACCCGCCGATGGGGACCCTCAGCACCATGGGGCACGACCACTGGCCCGCCGAACGCCAGCGCACCGTGGCCGCCTCGCTCTTTATCTGCTGCATGGCGGTCCAGATGTAGTCGAAGAACTGCACCTCGGGCACGGGACGCAGGCCTCGCGCCGCCTGGCCGACGGCTCGACCGACGATGTTGGCCTCGGCCAGCGGCGTGTTGTAGCAGCGGTCGTGGCCGAACCGGCGCTGAAGCCCGAACGTAGTACCGAAGACGCCGCCCTTGCCCTCCAGCTCGTCGATCAGCTCCGGCGGCGCGTCCGCCACGTCCTCGCCGAAGACCCGCACCCTGGGGTCGGTCTCCATCGCCTCGTGCAGGGCCAGCCTGATTGCCTCGCCGAGGGCGACCACGGGCCTGTCCGCACCGCCGTCTGCACCTGCGGCGGCGTCGGTGCTCTGCTCGGCCGCCACCACGGGCAGCTCCAGCAGGTGGTCCCGAACGGTCGAAGGGTCCGGGCGAGGGGCCGCCAGTGCCTCCTTGGCCGCCTCGGCCACGAGCCTACGTGCCTCCTCGCGCATGGCGGCGAGGTCCTCTGGAGATGCGACGCCGCCCTCGAGCATCGCCCGCTCCAAGACAGCTATGGGGTCGTTCCAGGCCTCGTCCTCGAGCTCGGCCCGCGGCCGGTACTTGCTCTGGGTGTCAGCCGAGGAATGCGAGTAGGGACGGGTGACGCTGGCGTGCACGAGGGCCGGTCCCTCGCCGGCGCGCACAGCTGCGACGATGCCAGGGATCTTCTTGCGGGCCTCGAAGTAGTCCCGGCCGTCGAGACGGTGCACAGCCAGGCCAGGGAACCCCTTCACCAGGTCCGATATCGGCGCCGGCGACTGCTGCCAAGACGGCACGGAGATGGCGTAACCGTTGTCGGCCACGAGGTACAGGACCGGGAGCCGGAGGGAGCACGCCGTATTGAGGCTCTCCCAGAACTCGCCCTGGGATGTCGCACCCTCACCGAGGGACACATAGGTCAGCTCGCCCGGCTGGGCGCTGCAGCCCTCGAGCCCTTCCTCGGCATGGCCCAGTATGTAACGCCCCGCTTCGGCGCACCCAACGGCCGGCAGGCACTGCGAACCGGTGGGGCTCGACTGGGTGACGATGTTGAAGCGCCGGTCCCCGAAATGCGACGGCATCTGGCGCCCGCCCGAAGCCGGATCTGTGGACGCCCCCACGGCCTGCAGCAGCAGTTCGGTCGGGGTCACACCCAGAGCCAGTACCAAGGCCCGGTCACGGTAATAGGGGAAGAACCAGTCACGGCTCGGCTGCACCGAGCGGGCAATCGCCAGGCACAATGCCTCGTGCCCTGCCCCGGAGATATGAAAGAAACCCCGGCTCTGCTTTTGCAGTGTAATTTCGCGGTCGTCAAGAGCACGCGACACGAGTGCCATGCGGTAATCGGCGATGATCTCGGCAACGGCGACGCCGCGGAACCTACCCTTTGTCCTGACGGCACGGCTGCTCGTGGAAGTCACCGCGCCACCGGCGCCAACCGCGCTCGGCACATCTTGTGACCTCCACAACCGCACGGGGGCCGCTCCCGCAGACCCACGGGCCCGCTGCGGCCCCTCACCACCCGGCATCAGTAAAGCCATTACCGAGCAATGCTAGCCGTGCCATGGCGAATCGGAAAGACGTACTTCCCAAAAGATATTCCCGCACCAAATATTACGGGGCCCAACTATAGGTGCACCTCGCTATGGCTGCCAGATCATGAGCGCGAGTGCCGCGAAGAAAAGAAGGTCACAGGCGGCCGCAGCCCTGCCCGCCAGGGCTCCGGCTCTGGCAAAGCGTGCCCACCACGCCGCCAAGGCCACGTCGGAGCCAGCCGGGACGCCAGTACCGGCCGGCCCCGCAACCCCGGCCGGGCCTGCACCGGCTGGGCCTGCACCGGCTGGGCTTGCAGTACCGGCCGGTCCGGGCTCGGACCACTCGGCCGGGAGCCCCACCGCCACCCCCGTCCCGGCTTCACCAGAGGCGGGTGAAGCCGTCCTCGGGGTGGCCTTGGGCGGCGAGACCTCCCCGGCCTCCGGGCCACCGGCGGT
>JAKACE010000330.1 GCA_021821705.1 Actinomycetes bacterium
TACGGCGGCTACTTCGGCGCCGCTTCGGGTGTCGTGCTCCTGGCCATCCTGCTCAGGGTGCTGTCGGTACCCTTGGCCAGTTCCAATGCCATTAAAAACCTCCTCCTCGGATTGGCCAACCTGGTCGCCTCCGTCGTGTTCGCCCTGACGCTCCCTGTGAGCTGGGCGGACGCGTTACCGCTGGCCGCCGGTTTCCTGGTAGGTGGCCGTCTCGGGCCTGTGGCCGTGCGCCGCCTGCCCGCGTTAGCGCTGCGGGTTGGCATCTCGTGCGCCGGGGCCGGGTTGGCTGTGCACCTGGCCATGTCCGCCTATCGCTGACACCTCGCCCGCCCGGCCCGAGCCCGTGCCCGGGACCCGGCGCGGCCGGGAGGCGGCCGCAGGTACGATGTCCTGGCCGCCGACCTATGGAGATCCGAAGATGGCAGTCACCGACGAGGCCTCCGGCACTGTTCTCCGCCGTCAGCCTGGCTCTTGTGCCCTGAAGAGCTCGGGTGCGCCGGAGGGCTCGGGCCCAGGGGGCGGGGCGCCGTGCCGGCTTGGCCGTGCACGCAGCGCTAGCGTCGGCGGAGGCCGCTGCCTGCCGCTATGAAGGCTCCGACCCACCAACGCAAGCGTGTCCCGGTCCCGCTGATAAGGCGACGGGTGCCCTCAGGGCGGGGGGCGATGGAGCAGCCCAATGTGACGGGGGACGGTGACGCGCCCCTCAACCTGGCGTTCTGGGTGGCCCTGGGTGGCACCGGGATCGCCGCCGGGTTGTTCGGCGACCTGCTCATGTGGGTGCTCTTCAGCGTGGAGCACCTGGTCTTCGGTTACAGCAGCGGCCCGTTGGAGCAGGCGGTGATGCGAGACGGGCCCCTGCGACGGGTCGTGCCCCTGCTCGTGGCCGGAGTGGTGGGCGGCACCGCCTGGTACCTGTTGCGCCGGCTGACAAAAGGTGAGAAGTCCGACGTGGACGACTCGATCTGGAACGGCGATGCCCGCCTGTCCTTTCGCCGGTGCGCCGGCACCGCCACCATCTCCGAGGTCGTGATCGGCATGGGAGCGTCCATGGGGCGAGAGCAGGCACCCAAGGTGATGGCGGCCGCATCGGCGAGCGTCCTCTCGCGGTGGTTGGGCCTGGGCGATGGGCAGAGGCGGCTACTGGTCGCATGTGGCGCCGGGGCCGGCCTGGCCGCCGTCTACAACGTCCCCCTGGGCGGGGCCCTGTTCACGATCGAAGTGCTGCTGGGGAGCGCGGCGCTGCCGGTGGCCGTGGCCGCCCTGGCATGCAGCGGCCTGGCCACCCTTACGGCGTGGGCCTACCTGCCCAACCACCCGACCTACGTCGGCATCCCTGCCTACCACGTCAGCACCACCCTGGTCGTCTGGGCGTTCCTCGCCGGGCCGCTGGTCGGCCTGCTGAGCGTGGCCTACATCAGGCTGATGGGGTGGGTCAGCCACCGGGGGGCAAACGGCGCGTGGTCGGTTCCCGCCATGATCGGGGCTTTCGGCGTGCTGGGCCTGTTGGGCCTGCAGTACCCGCAGCTGTTCGGGAACGGCAAGGACGCGGCCCACGATGTCTTCGTGGGCGGTGGGTCGCTGCTCCTGTTGCTCGCCCTCTTCGCGCTGAAACCGGTCGTCACGGCGTTGTGCCTGCAGAGCGGGGCCTCGGGTGGCCTGTTCACACCGACGATGGCGACCGGCGCCCTATTGGGTGGCTTCCTGGGCCTGGCCTGGTCGCACCTGTGGCCAGGCAGCCCGGTGGGCGCCTACGCGCTGGTGGGAGCGGCGGCCATGATCGGAGGCTCGATGCAGGCCCCGCTGGCGGCGCTGGCCCTGGTACTCGAGCTGACCGGTACGGCTTCCAACCTCATGGTGCCCATGATCGTCGCCACGGTGCTGGCAACCGCCGTGTCCAGGCATGTCGACGGCTACTCGATCTACTCGGCACGCCTGCCGGAGGAGCGCCAGGAGCCTCCTGCCCGAGCCGTTTGAGCATTTCGGTCCCCGCTGTCGGACCGCCAACAGGTTCGTGGATCTCCGGGAGGTCGTAGGGACTTTGGTCCCAAAGCTCGGTACCGGGCATGGCGGCCTTCGGGCACGTGGCCGGGTGCCGATGTTGGAGCCTACCGGCGCCCGGAGGCCGGGTCGCACGAGGTACCGGAGGTGCTATGAGGCCGCCCGCAGGGGTGCTGGTGACGGGCACGGAGAGGACGTTCGGTGACGACGAGATCATCGTGTCCAAGACCGATACCCGTGGAGTCATCACCTACGCCAACGACGTTTTCTGCCGTGTTTCGGCTTACGGCGAGGCCGAGCTGGTGGGCAGGCCCCACAACGTGGTCAGGCACCCCGACATGCCGCGTTGTCTTTTCAAGTTGCTCTGGAGCACGCTCCAGGCTGGTTCCGAGATATTCGTGGTGCTCAACAACCTGGCCAAGGACGGGGCCAACTACTGGGTGCTGGCGCACGTGACGCCGACCTTCGGGGCGGGTGGCGCCATCGTCGGCTACCACTCCAACCGCCGGGCCCCTCGCCGGGGCGCCATAGCCGAGGTCGCCCCGCTGTATGAGGCGCTGCTGGCCGAGGAAAAGCGCCATACATCGCCGACACAAGCCATGGCCGCGTCGATGAGCATGCTCGAACAGGCACTGGCAGCTAGGCAGCAGTCCTACGACGAGATGGTGTGGGAGATCGTCAACCGAGCGGAGGGCGAATTGTGAGCGAAAGCATGAGGGTCGTGGAGGGTGGCGCCGTGGGGGGCAGTAGCCTGCCCTCGGGCAGCGACAACGCCCAAAAGCTCATGGCTATGAGGCAGGCCGTGGCCGTCATGGCCGAGGTGTGCGGCCGCATCGCCGCCGGCGACCTCGAGGCAAGGGTGCCTCCGGTGGGGGTGGCGGAGCTCGAGCCCGTTCGTCTTGCGCTCAACCACATGGTCGACATGACTGACGCTTTCGTGCGCGAGGCTGGTGCCGTGCTGACGTCGGCTCGCGACGGCCATTTCTACAGGCGGTTCCTGGCGCGTGGCTTCGGCGGGGCGTTACGGGACGGTGCCTTGCGCATAGACGGGGCCAGGGCGGACATGCACGCAGCGGCGGCAGAGCGCGCCGCAGAAGAAGCGAGACGGTCGGCCATGGCCGAGAGCGTGCTCGGGATCGCAGCACAGGTGGCTGCCGCCTCGACGGAGTTCGGGGCATCGGCAGGTTGCCTGGCACAGACCGCCCGCGCCGCTGTGGAGGAGACTCAGGTGGCGGCCATGGCCGTCGGTTCGCTGGAGGGGTCGTCGCGCAGTATCGGCAATGCCGCCGGCCGGATAAACCGGGTGGCCGCTCAGACCAAACTGCTGGCTCTCAACGCCACGATCGAGGCGGCGAGAGCCGGTAGTGCCGGGGCCGGCTTCTCGGTGGTGGCCAACGAGGTCAAGAACCTCGCAGGCGAGGCGGCGGGTTCGGCCGACGCCATCGCCGCCGCCACGGACGAGGCGTCCCGCACGACATCCGCCGCAGTGGGCAGCATGGCCTCGGTGCAGGCGTCCCTGGACGACATCTACCGCCAGGTGGAAGCCATCTCCGAGGCGGCCGGGGCCGGGGAGGGCGGCCTTGCCGCCATGGCCGAGCTGCTGCGCGCCGAGATCGACAGCTTCGTCGCCGTCTCTGCCGCCCGCTGACCCTAGGCGAC
>JAKACE010000331.1 GCA_021821705.1 Actinomycetes bacterium
CTCACCGGCCCCACCGTCACGGGCGTGTCGACAGGCACCGTCAGCGACCTGCCGGCCAATGCGCCGGACCTGGCCAGTGAGTTCGGCGGGGCTTCCTCCAACCTGGTCGAGGTCACGGGCACCGGCATGGACCCGCTCACCTTCAGCGGGGTCATCATCGACAGCACCGTCTACTACCCGGTCGTGGAGGCCGGAACATACTTCCTGCTGGAAGCCCCGGGGATCCTGGCCCCGGGCGGGGCCCCCACGGTCGGGCCTTACGGCCTGCCCTTCGGCTTCCAGACGCTGGCGGGCACCACCTCGCCCAGCGCCGGCACGATCCTGTACGCAGGCGTGCCCCAGGTGAGCTCGGTGGTCAACACCGCCAACCCCAACACCCTGCAGGGCGTCTATGGCGCCCCCGACACGGGCGGTGCGCCCCTGCGCATCACCGGCGCCGGTTTCTTGCAGGCTGTCGGGCCGATCGGCTTCGTGGACGCCTACACGCCCTTCTCACTCGGGACCCAGTACACCTACACCCAAGACAGCGACACCCAGATCACGGCACAGTCAGTGGCACAGAACCCGGCCATCGTCGACACGGAGGTGTGCTCCAACAGTGGCTGCTCGGCACCCACGTCGGCGCAATCGCCGCCCTCGAGCGCCGACGAACTGGTGATCTACCCGCCAGGTGCCCCCGTCGTCACCGCCGTGTCGCCCAACTCGGGCCCACCCTCGGGCGGCACGCCGGTCGTGATCAGTGGCCAGAACCTCGGCTGCGTCGTCAGTGTCAACTTCGGCAAGGTCCAGGCCGAGACCTTCTCCAACCAGCAAGCGATCCTCGACTGCGGCCAGACGACCAGCCTGACCGCCACGTCACCGCCGGGGGCTCCCGGCTCGACCGTGCCCGTAATGGTCGAGACCGCCGAGAGCGTCCTGGCGCCGAGCCAGCCGATCAGCGATGCCACCTTTACCTACACGGGATCGCCGGGGTCGGGCGTCATCACCAGCCCCTCTTCGGCCACCGCCCAGGTCGGTACCTACTTCTCCTTCAAGGTCACCGTCAGCGGCGTACCACCGATCTTGGTAAGCGAGTCCGGACCGCTGCCACGGGGCATCAGGCTGAGCCACACCCGTGACGGAGCCATGCTCCAGGGCACCCCGCAGCGCGCAAGCGGCGGCATCTACTACTTCTCGATCGTCGCCACCAACGGGGCCGGCTCGGAGACACAGCCGTTCACGCTCACCGTCGACGAGGCGCCCGGGATCCGGGCACCCTTGCGGGTCGTTGCCGTCGTGGGAGCGCCGTTGAGCTTCACGGCCACGGGCACCGGCTACCCGGTTCCTGCCCTGTCCATAAGCTCGGGCACCCTGCCGGCGGGGCTCAACGCCAGCGACGGGAGCGACGGGATGCTCGTCGTGTCCGGCACCCCGGAGCCCGGGTCGGCCGGTAGCTACCCCATCACGATCTCGGCCACCAACGCCATCAGCACGGCGACCACGACTGTCACGCTCGTGTTAGTGAACAGCTCCAACCGGGACGGAGGCCCGGGGCGGCACTGAGCCCGGGGTAAGGGCTGGGGTGGTCCGGCTGCCCCAGCCCACCCTGTCACCAGGGTTGGGGTGGTCCAGACTGCCCCAGCCCTGGACCGGCGGCGCCGGTCCGTCCCGGCGCCGAGCGGCCTCGCGTGGTCACCCCCGCCCACACGGTTACACTCGCCACGCTCGGCGCGCGATGACAGGGCCGCGCCAGGGGTAGAGTTCCCTCCAGAGGTGCATTTGGTGCCAAGACGTGTCCTCACGGTCCTAGGGTTGGTGGCGACGCTCGCCGTCGGCATGGCTGCCCCAGCCGGTCCCGACCTGGCGGCAGCCGCCACCCGGTTGCACACCGGCACACTCGCCAAGGCCCACTGCGTACCTGCCACCCCTCAGGGTGGAGGCTCCGAGGCCCTCTTGACCAACGCCCACAGCGGCGAGACCGTCTGCCTGGCCGTAGGCCAGAAGCTCCTTGTGCGCCTGGTCGCGCCGGCCGGCAGTTTCGTGCACTGGCAGCGGGCCCGTCTCTCCCGCACCGGGGTCCTGGCGGTCGTGCCCCTCGGCGGGCGGTTCGAGCCGAACGTGACGGCACAGAAGCTTGTAGCTGTGCGCACCGGACAGGTCACCCTGAGCTCGCAGCGACCGGCGTGCGCGCCCCCGCGCGGGAGCCAGATGGCCTGCCGCGCCATCCTGGAATGGAGGGCGACGGTAGTGGTCACAGGCAGTGACCGCAGTCCTCTCCTGCCCCAGCCCCCGCTACCACGGGCATAGGGCGACGACCCCCGGCTGACGCCCTTCCGCCGGGCGGTTCATCCCCTTTCGGCGCACCGTCACGGCGTAATCGCATCTTCAAACACCTATGGAGCCCACGCTATTTTTGACAACCGCTGCGGCGGTTGCAATTTCGGGGCACGAGCCGGGCCCTACGCCTCACCCAGCCCGGGGAACCTCCGAGCTTGCAGCGCCACAAATGCCTTCAGTACGGCCATGCAGGCGGCATGCTGGCCCACCGGCAACACGCAGGCGGCACCCAGGACCACGTCGGCTCGGTGCCCGTGGTACGGGTAACTGCCGTAGACGGCCACGCCGTCGGTCGGGTATGCGCTGTCGGAGGGGACGAGCCCTTCGCCTTTGTAGGGAACGTGCTCGCCGGGGGGGTCGGTGAACGACACGGCGTACGGGCGTACGGTGCGGACGACTTCTCCGAGCGGCCTGGCATCGCAGGCCGGGTACCCGTCGGCCTTCAGCTGCCTCCTGGCGCCGGCGAAAAACTGGCACGCGAACGCCAGCTGGCAACCGACACAGGCCGGGTAGTACAACGCGGCAACACCTCCCTTGGCCAGGGTGCCGTAGAGGTTGGCTACCGGCCAAACATCGACCGTCGTGTTGCCATCGGCCCCGATACTGGCCTGGCATGCTGACCCGGCCGGCCCCAGCACCTCCAGGTCGGCGTTGACCGACGAATAGAGCGACAGGTGTGCGGCGGTCACGGGCACTCTCGCCGTCGCCGGGACGGGCACCGGAACAGTGGCGACGCCGACGCCGGTCGGGCAGATCACCACCGGGACGCTGGTGCTCGAGGCGGCACCGGCCGGCAAAGCAGGTAACGCACCCGACACCACCAGCGCGCCCACGAGCCAGGTGAGCAACCTCATGCTGCCAGGTCGCTCATCTCGTCTGCGCCTGGCGCCACGGCGCGGCGGGAGCCTGCACCCCCGTGCCCCCCATCTGTACCCGCACCCGCCTGCGGACTGGGTCGTAGCACGCACTGACATTTGGCATCCGCTGGCCGAAGGGGAACGCAGGGTACTCCGTGCGCCCCTCAGGGCAGGGGGCCCCGTCGCCGTAGGCCATGAGGTCCAGGTGCCAGGCCGGCACAGACCCCCAGTTGGCCACCCGCGAGTACAGCTCGGCGAACATGAGCCCACCGGGCTCGACCGCAGCCGGCGTCGCCGCACGGCGGCGGCGAAAGCGCAGGCCCCCGCACCACACACCCTCGCCGGCCGGTGCCGGGCGTTCGCCCGTCCGGGCCAGCGGAGCCAGGGGCGTCACGAAGAGGTCGAACCAGTCAGACGCCACTTCGCCAGCCTGCCCGTAGCCAGGCCCCCTGCGAGCCAGGACCACGCGATAGTCACCCTT
>JAKACE010000332.1 GCA_021821705.1 Actinomycetes bacterium
ATCTGCTCGCAGTGGCGGTAGGCGAGGGCGACAGCGGGCTGGTTCATCGTGGCCCGCCCCGGTGGGTACCTGCCCGGGCCTTGCCTACCACGAGGCGCAGGAAGTGGGCGGTGAAGCGCTCGGGGGCCGGCCGGGCCGTGTCGGCGTAGATGTCGAAGTCGAGCGCGGCCAACGCATCGAGGGCGGCATGGCCTCCTGCCAGGAAGCCGGCCACGGCCAGCCCGAGGCGGCCCTTCAGGCTGGCGACGAGCGGCGTGCCCTCGTCGAGGAGCAGGCGGGCTCGCCCGCACTCGAAAGCCATCAGAGCCCTGCACTCCGCCGACGCTCCGCCCGGCGCCGCCCGGCGGTTGCGGTGGGTGTAGTCGGCGGGTGGAGGAACGAGCTGTTCGGGGGTTACGCCGAAGCGGGCCATGTCGGGCTCGGGGATGTAGACCCGTCCGACGATGGCGTCCTCGGCCACGTCCTGCCAGTGCTCGACCAGCTGCAGGCCCGTGCAGATGGCGTCGGACCACGCTACGTGCTCGGGTGTCGCCGCCCCGAAGATGGCCAGGACCGTCCGGCCGACGGGGTTGGCCGAGAGGGCGCAGTAGCTGCGGAGCTCGTCGAAGGTACGGTAGCGCTTGACGACCTGGTCCTGGCGGTTGGCCTGTACCAGGTCGAGGAGAGGTTGCACGGGCAGGCCGCGCCGCTCCACCGTAGCGGCGACGGTTGCCACCAGGGGATGGAGGTCCTGGGGGGGAGAGCCGGCCAGCGTGGCCCTGAGCTGGCTCTCGGCCAGGTCCAGGGCGGCCAGCCGATCGCCGGCGTAGTTGTCGCCGAGCTCGTCGACCAGGCGTGCCCAGCCGTAGAGGGCCATCAGGTCCCCCCGCACCTGGGCAGGCAACAGGCGCGATGCCACCGGGAAGTTCTCCCCCCCGGCCTGGCCCAGGACCATATGCGCTGGAGGCAGTTGCGCGGCATCGGGCCAGGGTGCCCGTACCGCCGCTGCTGTCATCGCCTCCCCCTCACGTGTGTGCCCGGGCCTGGGCTCCAGAGCTGCAATGGTGCAAGCTCACTGACCCACTGGTCATCTTAGGCACCTGCCGGGCCGAGGGCAGATTTTTCCCCGTCCTGTAATGCAGCCGCAATGTACCCGCCCACAGCGCCAGGTGTGCTCGTTTGCAACTACCCCTTGCGGTACCGGCTCGGCCGCGTCGAGCTCAGGCTGTGGGCCCGTCCACCCACTCGGGCCCGATTGCCCAACGCAGGACGGTGGCGAACGCCGCCTCGATGACCTGGAGGCCGGCTGGGACGGGGTCATCGGACAGGGGACGCCCGGCCGCCTCGGCCAAGGTGCGCAGGACCCGGGCCGCCAGTCGCTGGCTCGGGGGGTCACCGCGTGCGGCCCGGGCACCGAGCTCGAGCAGGATCGGCATCGCCCGGGCCACGTGTGCACCGAAGAGGAGGGCAGCCCGGCCCGGGTCCCGTCCAAGCCCCTCGGCCCCGCCCAGCTCGGCGACGGTACGCGCGAAACGCTCGGCCGTGTCCTCGCACAGATCCTCCACCACCGCTGTGAAGAGGGCCTCCTTGGACTGGAAGTACCGGTAGACGCTCCCCTTTGCGACGCCTGCAGTGGCCGCTATCTCGCTCACCGTGACTGCCGTGTAGCCCTTGGGCGCCGAGAAGAGGGTGAAGGCCGCTTCCAGGAGCCGTGACTGAGGGCTGTCGCAGCCGTCGCGGTGCGCAGGAGGCTCCCGTCCCTCCATGACTGCCGGCAGTACCTGCTTGATCTCCGATAGCGACATGCCTTGTTCTTCGCGAAGGAGCCGGATGTGCTGCAGCGCCTCCAGGTCGTCCTCGCTGTAGTGGAAGCGGCCTCGGTGGGCCTCGTCGGGGCCGAGCTGGCGGGTGGCCAACAGCCCCGCCCGGCGGTAGTGGTGGACGGTGCTGGCGGGCACTCCTGAACGGGCGACGAGCTCGCCGAGCGTCAGTCCCGCGCTGATGGCCATGTGAGCAAAGCTACGCCGCCGTCACGCTGCTTTACGCAACACCCAGCGCTTGAGACGGCTATAGGGCGGGTACACGAGGGGGACCTCGGCTCGCGGGGGCTTCACTAGCACCGCCTTGCGGTGGCTGAAGGTCTCGAAGCCGGCACGGCCGTGGTATGCACCCATGCCGCTGGCGCCCACCCCGCCGAAAGGCAGTTCGGGCACGGCCAGTTGCAGTGCGTTGTGGTTGACGCACACCGAGCCCGAGGAGGTCTCTTCGATGACCCGTCGCACCAGGACATCGTCGGTTGTGTAGACGTAGACGGCCAGAGGCTTGTCACGAGAGCGAAGGCGGGCGACAACGTCGTCGATATCCTCGTAGACGAGCACCGGCAGCACCGGTCCGAAGATCTCCTCCTCCATCAGGGGGTCGTCCCAGCCGACGTCGGTGACGAGGGTGGGAGCGACATAGCGCTGGGCGGCATCGCACTGGCCCCCGAAGACGGTACGGCCCCTCGTCCGGGCAAGCAGTGAGGCCAGCCGGTCGAAATGGGCGTCGTTCACGATGCGGGCGAAGTCGGCGCTGGTGGAAGGCTCCGGGCCGAAGAAGCGGGCGACCTGTGCCCGAAGGGCCTCGACCAGCTCGTCTGCCCGCTCGGCGTGGACGACCAGGTAGTCGGGCCCTACACAGGTCTGCCCGGCGTTCAGGAACTTGCCCCACGCCAGGCGCCGGGCGGTCGCCTGCACGTCGGCCGAGCGGTCGACGATGGCGGGGTTCTTGCCGCCGAGCTCGAGGGTTACCGGGGTCAGGTGCTCCGCCGCTGCTCGCATCACCAGGCGGCCGACCCTGCCCCCGCCGGTGAAGAAGACATGGTCCCAGCGGTCGGCCAGGAGCTGTTCGGCTATGGCCGGCCCCCCTTCCACAACGGCCAGGGCCCGCTCGTCTACGTAGTGGGGCAGCAGGCGAGCCAGTTCGGCCGAAGTCGCCGGCGCCAGTTCCGACGGTTTGGCAGCAACGGCGTTGCCGGCGGCAAGGGCGAAGGCGGCCGGGAGGACCAGGCAGCGGACCGGGTAGTTCCAAGGGCCCAGTACGAGGACGACGCCCAGGGGTTCCGGCACCGTCGTGGCCCGGCCGGGTTGGAGCTGCCACGGCACCTTGACGCGCGACGGGGAGGCCCAGCGGTCCAGGTGGCGGTCGACGTAGTCGATGTCCCGGCGCACCGCCGCCACGTCGGTGAGCCAGCCCTCCACGGCCGGCTTGCCCATGTCCTCGGCCATGGCCCGCGTGAGCGGGCCCGACTGCTCTCTGAGGAGCTTGGAGAGTTGGCGCAGCTGTTGGTGGCGCCACTGCAGGGGTGCCGTGACACGGCTCGAAACGCTCTGGCGGAGCCGCTCGGCAAGGTCGTAGCTCATTGGGCCATCATTGCCCGTCGCGCCGCCACGTTGGGCAGGCCCGCCGCTCGGCGCGCCGGACCGCCGCCCCGGGACGCCCCCGGCCGCCGTCGCCCCGGCTGCCGGAGGGCTGGGTAGGCGCTCCTAGGTGCGGATACCGAGCTCGTCGATGCGGTTGCGCATGGCGTGCTCGTCGCGTTCGAAGACCCGGGCCAAGGCCCGTACGTCCTCTGCCCGGATGGTTATCAGGCGACCGTTGAAGTCGCCCCGCTGTATCTGGATCATGCCTATGTA
>JAKACE010000333.1 GCA_021821705.1 Actinomycetes bacterium
TTTGTCGGCCTCGCGTTTGCGCCACTCGTAGACGCCCGAAAACGGCAGTAGAACCCTACGAGTCATGATTGCTTCCCGGTAGGCGGGACGCTGGGCCAAGGTCTCTGCCCGCGCGTTGATCATGCGTGCTCCCGCCCGCAAGTCCTTGGCCCAATGCGGGACAAGGCCCCATCGGAAGCTGCGAAGCACGCGTTGGCCGCTCTTAGAGGTCACGGCCCCGTACACAGGTTGGGTGGGCGCCACGTTCCAACGTGCCGGCAGCTCCTCGGCCAGCACCTCGTCGACGTGAAGGATGTTGGCGAGGACGTCGCGGGACACAGTTGACGTCGTCCTGCCGCACATGTTCGGGGAGCCTACCCGGGCCGGACCGGCCGGCCCTTTTGCGTCGTCCCAGGCGGAGGGCTAGACACCCGCGCCTTTGGAGGCTCGGGCCCTGACGCGGGTGGGGTTGTGAGAGAGCGGTAGAGCCGGACGGTCGCCGGTTCGACCTCGATGTCGAGCTCGGCCAAGCGCCGTTGTAGGAGGCGCCAGGTCTCGTGCACTGACTCGGTCCGCGATTGGCCGGCCTGTAGCTTCATGAGCCGGCGGTAGGGCTCCTCGGCGTAGCGGTCGAGGTCGACGGCACGGCGGAGCGCGTCCTCCGACCGCCAGCCATCGCCGAGGCGCTCCTCCAGCTCGGCAAGGCGCAGCAGCGCGTCCAGCGCCCTGCGGTGCAGGTCCTGGCGGACGGGCTCGGACCAGCGGTAGTCCGTGCCGGCTACGAAGTCCCCTCCGTAGGCTTCGGTCGCCCGTCGTAAAGCGTCGCGCTCGCAGGTCTCATCGGCCGCTTTGTGTGCGTCGACAAGGGCGGCCTCGAAGTCCCACAGGTCGCTGGAGATGTCGTCTGCCCTCATTCGGTACACGGCCCCGTCTGCCACGAACAGCTTGGTCCGGTCCTGCTTGTCCGGGTAGAAGCACCCCCGCAGGGAGCTCGCTGTGCGCCAGAACTTCTTGTGGACCTCGGCGGGCTCGGTGCCCGGCCATAGCTCCTCGACGGTCTCTTCGATGCTCACCCCTTCTGGCCGCACGAGGTACCAGGCGAGGAGCTCCTTGCACTCGGCCCGCAAGCCCTTGGTGAGCGGTTCGCCCAGGAGCTCGACCCGGTAGGGGCCCAGGGCGCGTACCATCACCCGTTTGGCGGCGCTGGTAGGTACGGGAGCGGGCCAGGGCTGCGGTTGCTCAGGGAGCACAGGAGGAGAGGTAGCGGCGTTATCGGGGGCGTCCTCGTAATCGCCGGGACGGTCCTCTGCGTCGGCCAGGGCAGCGAGCACTTCGGCCGCTTCTTTGGCGCCCAGGCCGAAAAGCGTCGCCCCGTCCAGCAGTTGCGAGAGATGTCCTGGGCGAGCGGCCACCACCTTGCGGCCCTCGCCCAGCTCCACGCGGGCCTCGGAGTTGCCGTGGCCCAGCAGCAGGCCACCGAGGCCGAGCCGCGCACCGCTCGCCAGCGTCGGGCCGGTGCGGGCCGCCTCGTCGGCAGCCATGTCGTCGAGGACCGCCATCAGCGCCGGGAAAGGCTCGTAGGGATGGGCGCGGCGGTAGGTGCAGGCGTCGGGCACACCAGCCTCGTCGAGCTGTCGTGAACGGGACAGTGCCTCGGTTTCCAGGACGCGGGCGAGAGATCTCGCGTCCTCGAGCACCGTGAGCCCGGCCGGGCCGGTGCCTTCAGCGCTCGGGAGCAGGTGGCTTCTTGCCGCCCTTGTCATGAGCACCTCGGCGCCGCCGGGCCCCGCCCGGGCCAGCAGGCCGGTCAGCAACGCTCGGGCCACGTCATCGGCGCCCGGCCCAATAAGAGCCAGGCCACCGAGGCCGGAGAGGTCCAGGCTGATCGGCTCGCCCTTGTCGGTAGTACCGGCCTCGACAAAGTCCGGTCGCTCGCGGCCGTCCTGGACGTCTACGGCCATGACCGGTCCGGTTGGCTCGCCTGGCTCAGCATCTTCGGCGTCCTCGTCGTCCGCCATGCCGCTAGCGAGCTGGCGCAGCGTCGGCCCCAGCGGGGAGCGGCCGAGATCCCGTACAGGGGCGGGAGGCGAGGGCCGGTAGGCGTGGCGGCGGCGCAGCCGTCCAATGGCGACGGCGCTCAGTACGCCGGCAGCGAAAGAGCCGGCTACCGCCGACCCCGAGGGCAGCTGGACGACCGGGGGCGTGGCGGCGTCGTGGGGGTGGCGGCGATGGCGCGGCTCGGCGGGCTCGTGAGGGGCCGTAGGCCCGGGTGCCGGCACCGTTGTCGTGGTCGTAGGCGTAGATGTCGTCGTGGTCGTCAACGGAACCGTTGTCGTTGTGGTCGACGTGGGCGTCGGGGCCGTTGTCGAGCGCTCGTGGACGGGCTCCGAGGAGGGGGAGCCTGGGATCCTGAGGACCCAGTCCGGGTAAATCCAGTGTGGGTTGTCCAGCGTCCTGCCGCCCGGTTCCGCCCGGCCCTGGTTCAGCTCGTAGATCTCCTTCCAGCGCAGCGGGTCGCCCAGCTCTCTTTGGGCGATCCCCCAGAGCGTGTCGTGGCGCTGGACGACGTACTCGCGTGGCGGCCCCAGCTTGGGCGGCCTGGTAGCAACCTTGGCCGTGGTCGTCGTCGGCTCTCCCCTTAGGGTCGGGAACCTGGGCGACGCGGCCACGACGACGGCCGCCGGCGGGCGCGTCGCCACGAGCCCAGCGCTTGCGCTCGTTAGGCGCGTGCTGGCGACGGCGTTCCGGGGCGCCAACGCCAGGGCGGCAACCACCACCGCCGCCAGCAGGTGCCCGACGAGCGGCTGGAACGGCCCGGCGACTCGCCGGGCGCTGCGGCCTCGTAGTGCCGCCGGCACCTCGGTCACCAGCGAGGCCACCAACAACGCCCAGCACAGCCAGACGACGCAGGCCAGCGCCTTCAGGAGGACCATGTCGGGGATCCCGTGGGTGGTGAGCGCAGTTGCGAGCTGCGACCAAGAGGGGATGCCGCGGGGGAGGGGCCAGCCGACGTAGTGCCAAAGAGCCCAGGGCACCCCGCCCACCAGCGCGGCCAGGAGGACCAGGTCCCCGAGGCCCCGCGCCAGCTTGGCCGCCCGGCTCATGGGCCGGTGGCCCCCGCGTAGACGCCGTGCGCCGGCACGGCGCTCCCCCTCCCGGTGACGGTGATGCTGCCGATGCCGCCGAGGCCGAGGATCTGCATGGGCTGGGTGATAGTGACGCTCACCTCAACCTCGTTGCCGTCGACCTGGACAACCCCGGTGTGACCCGTAGTCGCCAGGTACACCATGGCGTCCTGGCGAGCTAGGGAGGCGTCGAGGACGACCTGGCCTGTCGAGCGCAGCAACGGCACGTCGACGGCCTGGGCGCCGGCCCGGGCGGCGGCTTGGGCCTCGTCGACCGCCTGCACCTTGGCGGCCAGAGTCAAGCCGCCGTCGAGCACTAGGCCGGCCAGCATGACAAGGGCGAAGGTGAATATGACGACGAACGCGGTAACCGTCCCCTCCTCGCCGTGCCGGGGCTTCATCCGCCAACGCCCCTGTAGAAGTCGACAGGTTCCACCGCCTGCGCGGACAGGGTCTCCGTCGTGGGCAGCCTGAGGCCAACCAAGTCGGAGAGGTCCACCGAGCACGAAACAGTCACGGCCACCGAGCCGCCTGGGGCGAAATCGGCGG
>JAKACE010000003.1 GCA_021821705.1 Actinomycetes bacterium
CAGGAATGCCGAAGAGCATCCAGCTTGGTGGAGGTGGCAGCCGCCCCGCTGGCCAGCCTGGCCAGGGCGGCCGGCCCTACGTGGTCAGCGGCATCGACCACCAGCACCCTGCCCCTGGCCGGCCCACGCATGGCCCCAGGACGGGCCCAGCCGTGGTCGGGCTCCATCAGGGCGGTCAGGGCCTGCCAGCGGCGGCCTGCGAGCTCGGACGGGGTGGCCACGGCCACGGGTACCCCGGCTGCCTGCCACACGGCCCGAGCAGCGTCGACACAGGCTGCCTGGGCCATCCAACCGGCCGCACCCACGACCGAGATGGCATGGCCCGAACAGGCCAGCGCCAGAGCAGCCTCGGCGGTACCGCCGCCGAAGCCAAGGGCGGCCAGCTCGGCCTCGGCTATGGCGCCTGGCACCTCGGCCAGGTGAGCGAAGCGGCCGACGAGTGCCGCGTCGAGGACCTCGTCGTCGTAGCGGGCGGCGACACGGTTGGACGTCCCGCTGCTGGCGGCCGGCCCACCCGCTGCGAGCAGACCGGGCGCAGCCGCCACCCACGCCCGGGCCTGGGCTGCAGGCAGGCCCGCCGGGCAGGTCTCTGCCAGCGCCACCCACACCTCGGGCAGGCCCGAGCGTGAGGAGCGCTCGGCCAGGGCTGCGGCTACGGCCGAGGTGGACGGCGGTGGCGGTGGCAGGCAGGGATGCCGGGCTGCCTGGGCCAACAGGGATGCGGCTCTCACCGCGTCGCCGCCCGCCGCGGCCGGGGCCGCCTCCCGGTCGTCTGCCCCAGCCGCGTGGCCCGCCGTCCGGTTACGATCCGGGCGCGAGCTGCCCTGGGCCACGCGGCGGGCAGCTGCCCCGGTGCTGCCGAACGCTGCCGCTGCCGCCCGTACCGCCCTCGACCGGCTGGCGGAGGCCGTCCTGGCCTGGGCAGGTACCTCCAGGGCCTCGGCCATCCCACCGGGCATGACCTGCCAGCAAAAGGCCAGGCCCTCGGCATTGAGCGAGGCGCGCAGGGCCAGGTGGAAGGCGGCCGAGACCGCTTCGCGCCACCTCCACAGCGCCGGTGCGGCCAGGCATCCCCAGCCGCCGTCGGGGCGCCGTCCGAGGTTGGGCAGGACCACATGGGTGTGCAGGTGCGGCTCGCCGGCGGCGTTGGCCGAGTGCTCGAAGCCGGCTGCCACCACGCCCGTCGCCCGTAGCAGGTGGCCACCCTGGCTGACGAGCGCTGCGTTGTCGGCCAGCACCCCGACGGCTTCGCTCACAGCGCGCCGGTGCGCGCCCAGCACCCGCTCCGACCCCTGCACGCCGGCGGTCGCCAGAAGCGACACGGACTTCGGAGCCGCGAACACGAGATCCCAGCCCTGCCGCCGGCGCAGGCCGGGGCGGGCCGTGAGGGGAGCGGAGCTAACTGGGTGACGGCCCGCCAGCAGGGCAGACAGCTCCTGGCGCCCTTGGCTGTCCCCCGGGTTGGCACCCAACCCCAGCTCGGCGCCGGCTTCACCCTCCCAGCATGCGCGCACCACCTCCCGCTGCCAGTACCGGATCTGACCGATCGAAGCCGAATTGATCACCAACACCCTTGAAAAGATAGCAAAGACATGAGATGCTATGAAACGTAGTTCATTGTGACCGAAGGTCGCCCGATCGCTCCCGCGAGGGAGCCTCAGGTCCTCTGCACCCGAGAGGTGCCCACATCCGTCAAGGAGCCGCCCCATGAGCACGCTTGCCAACCCGGCCGGGACAGCCGCAGCGGTGCCCTTCCTCCTCGGTGCCTCGGGCAATGGCACCGGGATAGACCTGCAGCCGGCTCAGTCCGGCAACCTCCCCGGTGACTCCGTCCTCACCAGCCTGGCCAGCGGGGTGGGCCACTGGGCGCTACTGGCATCGATCGTCGGGGTCATCGTGGGAGGGGTCATGTGGGCGTTCGGCCACTTCTCGCACAACTATCAGCAGTCCTACAGTGGCCGCCGTGGTGTCGTCGTCTCCGGGATTGCCGCCCTACTGATCGGGGCGGCGCCGGCGATCATCGGGTTCTTCTTCGCCCAGGGCGGCAAGGTACATTGAGCGGCCTCGCCCTTGTGCTGGCGGTGCCGGCACCGGCTTGGCCCCAGCGCACCGGCTCCCTTTTCAGCCTGGGCGCGGGCGCTCTTGCCAAGGCCATCGCCATGGCCTTCTTCTCGACCCTGTTCGGCCTCGAGTCCTCGCTGGCGACCTCGCTCGTGTCCGAGGTGATGACCCACCTCGTGCCGGCGACGACCAGGGTAAGTCTCGCTCCGGGCAGCTGGTTCGCCTCCGCTGCCAGGGCACTGGTGCCGCTGGCCCCGGTGATGGTGGCTCCGCTGTTGTTCGCCGCCACCATCGGAGCCGTGCTGCGCCGCGACATGCACCGGCTCGGCCGGGCCTGGGGGGTGGCTCTGCCGGTGTCGCTGATGTGCTCGGCTGCGCTGGTGCAGCTTTGCCGGATCGGGCTCCGGGTCACCGACGCCATGAGCTCGTTCATCGAGAGCTCGGTCTACCCGGGCCTCGGGCGCGCCTTCGCGGTGGCGGTAGGTAGCGGTATCGGAGGAGGGGCCAGCCTCGGGGGCCTGGGCCTGGTCGAGGCCGCCTTCGGGGTGCTGCTCGTACTGGGCGGGATGGCTGTCTGGCTCGAGCTGGCTCTCAGGGCCGCAGCCGTTGAGCTGGCCGTGTTCTTCATGCCGCTGGCGCTGGCGGGCCTGGTCTGGCCGGCCACGGCGCACTGGGCGCGCCGGATGCTCGAAGTGCTGGTGGCCCTTCTGCTGGCCAAGCCCGTCGTCACGGCCGCGCTCTGCCTGGGGGCACGGGCGGTCACGGCTGGAGGAGGTGGGCTCGAAAGCCTGGTGACCGGGACCGCCATACTGCTCATGGCCTCCTTCGCTCCGGTGATGCTGCTAAAGCTCGTCCCTGTGGTCGAAGTGGCTGCCATAGCCCACCTTCAGGGCGCCTCCCGCCAGCCCTTTCACGCCGCCGGCCGCGTGGCCCGCCATGTCGTCGGGATTACGGCCGGAGCGGCTGGAGCAGTCGGGGGCTCCGGCGGCGCCGGGGTTGCAGGAGGCGGGCCGGGGGCGGGGACGACGGCCGGAAGCGCCGACCAGTTGCTGAGCCAGGTGGCTCGGGACGAGGGCCTAGGGCCGGCCGGCGCCCCGGCTGCCCGGCCGGTGGCGGGTGGTGCGGGTGCCTGACGAGCATGGCTACAGGTTCGAGCCGCTCCAGCGGCGCAGCGTCGTGCTCGGGCTCGGATGGGCTCAGCTGGTCGCAGCGGCTCTGTGCGTGGTGTCGGCCGTTTCGTTCTTCCGGGCCTGGCCGGGCCTGCCCGGGCTGGTGGCGGCGGTCGCCGTCCTGGCTGCGGGCGTTCTCGGTTGCCGGCCCGCAGGTGGCCGCCTGCCCGGCGAGTGGGCATCTCTTGGCGGCCGTTTCGGGCTGCGCCGCCGGCGGCACCAGGGGAGCGTGCCCGTCTCGCTGGCCACGGTGGCGGATGGCGGCAGCAGCCTGCGCAGGAGCGTGGTGCTGGGCCCGGCACGGGCTGTCGCGCCCCTGGCCGGGGTGGCCGGAGGTCTGCGGGTGGTCGAGCTGGATGCCGTCGGAGGTCAGGGTGCGATGGGTGCGGTGCTGGACCGGAAGGAGGGAACGTTGGTCGCGGTCCTGAGCGCCACCGGCCCCACCTTCTGCCTGGCCGATCGGGCCGAGCAGGAGCGCCGCCTGGCTTCGTGGGCGGCGGTTATGGAGTCGGTCGGGGCCCACCGTAACGGCCTATGGCGCCTGCAATGGTGCCAGCGCGCACTTCCGGCAGCCAGGGGACCGATGGTGGAGGCACTGCGGGCGACGGCCCGCGGCGGTGGCCGCTGTGGCCCTGACCGTGGCGGTGGCCATGACAGTGGCGGTGCCGACCCAGCGTTGGAGGACCACGCAGGCTTCGTGGCCGAGGCCGAGAGCATCTCCTGGCGGCACGAGACACTGGTTGTGGTGGCCGTCCGCTGCTCCGACCGCCGTCGGGAGACCCTGGTGGCGGCCGGCGCCAGGTTGAGGTCCGCCGTCAGCGGGCTGCGCTCGCAGTTGCTGGGAGGTGGTTTTGGGTGCGACGGCCCGCTCGGGGCCGCCCCCCTGGCGCGCGCCCTGTGCGTCCCCCTGGCCGCCGGGCCTCACGAGGCTGAGGTGTACGCGGGCGGGGCAAGGCGCTCCAGCGTCATGGAGCACTGGTCGGCGGTGGAGGTCGATGGTTGGTGGCACAGGACCTATTGGGTTACGCAGTGGCCGCTCAGCCAGGTGGCCCCCGACTTCTTGAGCCCTTTGCTCTCCGGGCCCGGCCGCCGCTGCTTCTCGGTGGTGTTCCGGCCCCTCCCCCCGGAGCGTGCGGTCCGCGATGCCGAGGCGTCCCGCACCGCCCAGCTGGCGGACGCCCAGCTGCGGGCGCAGGGGGGCTTCATCGAGACGGCGCGCCACCGGCGCCGGGCGCAGGCGGTGGAGGGGCGTGAGGAGCGCCTGGCGGACGGCCGGGCCGGGTTCGAGTTCGCCGGCTACGTGACCCTGTCGGCCGCGTCCCGGGCCGAGCTGGACGATGCCGGCGCGGACCTCTGGCACAGTGCCGGGTGCGCCCGGCTCCGGCTGCAGGTCCTCTACGGCCAGCAGCAGGAGGCGCTGTCGTGGTCGTTGCCGCTCGGCCGGGGCCTCTGAGAGCCACGTCTACCTGAGTTTCGGAGGGGTGCGAGCTTCGGAGGGGTGGGAGCTTCGGAGGGTGGGCCGGCTTCTGAGATGTGCGGCGGCCCAAACGGTCTGCGACCGAGAACGTGATGGGCTTCACAGGGTGATCGACAGGTGCTCACACAACGATCACATATCGGGGGCGTGGGCGGGAAAAGCTCCAATAGGACAAATAACACAGAGGAGACCGACAAATGAGCCAACGACGGCGGCGCAGCCCTCGCTTCTACTGCATGCGCATGGTGGCACTGATGTCCGGAGCGGCGGCCGTAGCTGCGTTCCTGGTGCCGACCGCCCTCTACGGCCCGGCTGCCTCTGCGGCGCCGGTGCCTACGAGCACGGCACCCACCACGACAACCATCCCAGGCGTCACCTGCAGTTCCACCGTGAGCGGCGACGCCCTCGCCCGAAGCGGTTGGTCTGCCTCCACCAACGCCCCTTCCAGTTCGGGCGACGCACCCTGGCACGCGCTGGACGGCAATATGTCGACGCGTTTCAGCACCAACGAGTTCCAGAAGGCCGGCTTGTACCTTCAGCTCGACCTCAAGTACACCGAGACCTTCAACCAGCTCGGCCTTTACGTCCCCGGGTCGCCGACCGACTACGGGCGCGGGTTCGTGGTGCAGACCTCGGACAACGCCACCTCCTGGTCCACGGTGGCGTCCTGCAACGGCACCGGCGAAAGCCAGGTCGTCAGCTTCCCCACCCAAACCGCCCGTTACCTGCGCATAGTCCTCACTGCGGGCACAAGCTACTGGTGGTCGGTCGACGAGCTCGACCTGTACGGCCCCGTGGGTTGTTCGGCCGCGGCAGGAGGCACCGCCTTGCCGCGTAGCGGCTGGAAGGCGGTCACCAACGCCCATCCGTCGAGCTCGGACCTGCCGGCCAAAGCCTTCGACAACAACCTGACCACCCGCTTCAGCACCGACCAGTCGCAGCGGTCCGGGCTCTACTTCCAGCTCGACCTCGGGTCGGTGCAGAACTTCGACGAGCTGGCCATGCTCAGCCCGGGCTCCCCCACCGACTACCCGCGCTCGTTCGACGTCCAGTTGTCCGACAACGCCACGTCGTGGTGGACCGTGGCCAGCTGCAAGGGTACCTCGGACATGGAGACGGTCTCGTTCCCGCCCCAGGACGCCCGCTACATGAGGATCACGTTGACGAGCGGCACGACCTACTGGTGGTCCATCGACGAGCTCTACCTCTACACGAACCAGCCGCTCCCCGTCACCACGACCACGACCACGACGGTGCCCCGGCCGACGACCAGCCTGTACTCGTCCGCTGACCCCGTTACCGTCGGCAACCCCGTCACCTATACGGCCAGGATCTCGCCCGCCCCGAGCGGCGGGTACGTGAGCTTCATGAGCGATGGGGCGCCCCTGCCCGGGTGCACCAACGTGGCCCTGGCCGGCGGGGGCGAGGCCTCCTGCACCACGACCTACTACGCCGCCGGGCGCTACACGGTCCAGGCCTTCTACTCCGGGGTCGCCTCCGTGCAAGGCAGGCCTGGTTCCCAGCCCTCGGTATCGGCCGCCTATGCCGAAGTGGTCAACCTGCCGCCTGCCGGTTACCTGCTCGCAACGAGCAACGGTCAAGTGTTCGCCGGCGGAGCTGCCCAGGCCATGGGAGGTATGGCGACCAACGCCGGCACCGGACCGGTCGTGGGCATCGCCTCGACGCCGTCGGCGAAGGGTTACTGGATGGTCAGCTCGGACGGCACCGTTTCGACCTTCGGCGACGCCAAGTTCTACGGCGACCTGCCCGCTCTGGGCAAGAAGGTGCACGACATAGTGGCCATCGCTCCCACCAGCGACGGCAGGGGGTACTACCTGGTCGGTGCGGACGGGGGCTTTTTCACCTTCGGCGACGCAACCTTCCACGGCTCCCTGCCCGGCCTACACATACGCACCCATGACATCGTCGGCATGGTCGGGTCGCCGGGTGGGAGCGGCTACCTGCTGGTCGGCCGGGACGGCGGCGTCTTCACCTTCGGCTCCACCCGGTTCTACGGCTCCCTGCCGGGGATCCACCGCCACGTCCGGGACATACGGGCCATCCTGCCGGCGTCGGCCGGGACTGGCTACGTTCTCGTCGGGGCCGACGGCGGGGCGTTCGTATTCGGTACCGGTGTCCAGTTCCACGGCTCGCTGCCCGGCGAGAACGTCCGAGTCCGCAACATCGTCGGGATCGCTCTGACGCCCGACGACGGGGGTTACTGGATGGCCGGCTCCGACGGCCGGGTCTACGGGTTCGGGGACGCCCAGGCGGCTCCGATGCCCGCCGGGCTGAGCAACAACCTTCCGGTGGTGGCCATCGCCGGCACCTGAGCAACAAAAGCTACCTGTGGGGGCCGTGGCCGGCGCCTGAGCCGGCCCGGCGCCCCTAGCCGTACCCCGCCTGGCGCCGATCAGGGCGGGAGGCAGCGAGAAAGGAGCACCCGTTGGCTCGCCGTAAAGGCCTCCCGCCCCCTCACCGGGGCACCACCTCGGAGCTGCGCGCTCTCTACCCGTTTGCCGTGACTGCACCGCTGGGTGCGCTGTCGTGCTACTTGGGCCAGGACTCCTCGGGAGCAGCCTTCGGTTTCGACCCTTGGGAGTGCTACGCCAACGGGTCGGTCACCAATCCCAACATGGTTGTCCTCGGCCAGATCGGCAAGGGCAAGTCGGCCTTCGTCAAGAGCCTCATGTGGCGCCAGTACCTGATGGGCCGCAGGTGCTGGGCCCTCGACCCCAAGGGCGAGTACGGGGCTCTTGCGGCCGCCGCCGGCACCACGCCGCTCAAGTTGGGACCGGGCCTTGGCCTGCGGCTCAACCCTCTGGACGTGGCGCAGCAGGACGCGGTGGGGGGCAGCCGGCGGGGCGTGGGCGCGCCGGCGCCAGTGGTTTCCGCCGCCCACCAGCGGCGGACTGAACTGCTCGGAGCGCTGCTCGAGAGCTCGCTGGGCCGCTCCCTGCAACCTGCGGAACGGGCTGCCACGGACGTGGCGTTGGCCGCCGTCGAGGGCGGGCCCTTGCCCCCGACGCTTCCCGAAGTGGTAGCAGCGCTGCTCGAGCCGGCGGCTTCGGCGGCCGTCGCCCTGGGGACCGACGTCGCAGGCCTGCGCCATGACGGTCGCAACGTGGCGCTGGAGCTGCGGCGCCTGGTGCACGGTGACCTGGCCGGCATGTTCGACGGTCAGAGCTCGCGCGGCGCCGGGCTGGGCACAGGGATGGTCGTGCTCGACCTGTCGCGGGTCTACGCTTCGCCGGCTCTGGGCCTGCTCATGACCTGCGCCCTGTGCTGGTTCCAGAACTCACTGGTCGTGGGGCCCGGAGCCCAGGCGACCAAGCGGCTGGTGGTGCTGGACGAGGCCTGGGCGGTGCTCGCCCACCTCGGGACCGCTCGCTGGTTGCAGGCGATGTTCAAGCTCTCGCGTGCCTACGGGGTCTCCAACGTGGCGGTAGTCCACCGCGTCTCCGACCTGCGGGCGGCCGGAGAGGGAGGCTCGCGCCAGGAGCGCCTGGCCGAGGGGCTGCTGGCTGACACCGAGACCAGGGTCGTGTTCGCCCAGGAGGCCACCGAGGCTTCCAGGGCGGCGGAGCTTCTCGGGCTCTCGGCCACAGAGCGGTCCCTGGTGGCGCGCCTGCCGCGGGGTACAGCGCTCTGGCGGGTCGGTGCCCGCTCTTACCTCGTCCGTCACCGCTTGTCCGAGCGCGAGCTGTCTCTCGCCGACACGGATGCGGCGATGCGGGCCGACCCCAGCCAGTTCCCGGGATCTGGGGCGGAATTCTCGGGAACCGAAGAATAGATGCTGGTGGGGAGGCTACCTGGTGGCGTGGGTTGGGGGAACCGGTGCGGGCGGTCAGCCGGCTCTGCGTCCGGGCGTGGTTTGGGATGTGAGGAGCTGATGGACGCGCTGGTCGGAGATGCCGAGTATGGCGGCGACGCGCATGCTGATGCCGCGGCTGGCGAGCGCGACGGGGCAACGGCACGGCGGCGTTCACGGCGGTGATGGGAATGCCCCTGGTGGGGTCGGTGAAGATCAGCCCGTGGGCCACTTGGGTCTGCCGAAGCGCGGGCGTTGGTGGGCGCCGGTGCGGCGGGCCGGTGGCCCGGGAGAAGCGGCAGGCACTTCCTTCGAGGCCGGTAAATTGGCGTTCTGGGCCATCCGGCCTGCTGGGACGACGGGCCGCCACCGGACGTCGCGCGACGACGATGGGAGACCCACCTGCCCGACACCAGAGCACGGCCCTCAGCCCCGACCGCCGGGCCTGTACCGGTTCGCCTGTCGTGGCGCGCCCGCGTTGCCGTTGCGGCCGGCACCGCCCTGTCCCGAGCCTCGCGGGCCGCCGGTCTCGGGTCGGGATCGGTAGTGGGGGGGCATGCCGTGCTGGCTGTCGACCCGCGGGCCCTGGCCCACCTGGCCCAGGGGCGTCAGGTGATGCTGGTCTCGGGCACAAACGGTAAGACGACCACGACGAAGCTGCTGGCCCGGGCTACGGCCGCCGCCACCGGCACGGAGGTGGTGACCAACCTCCAGGGTGCCAACCTGACCACGGGCCTGGCCGCGGCCCTTGCCGCCGGTCCACTCGGCGCCCCCGCTGTACTGGAGGTCGACGAGGCATGGCTCGGCCATGTGCTCCCCGAGCTGCGACCGGCTGCGCTGGTCCTGCTCAACCTCAGCCGTGACCAGCTGGACCGCAACAACGAGGTCCGCCACGTGGCGCAGCGCTGGCGCCGCGCCTGCGAGAAGCTCGATGGTCGCGCCGTTGTGGTCGCCAATGCCGACGACCCCCTGGTGGCGTGGGCGGCGCTGGCAGCGCCGTCGGTGGTTTGGGTGGGTGCCGGCCTGGGGTGGAAGAACGACGCCACCGGCTGTCCGGCCTGCGCCGGCCCGGTGAGCTTCGGCGAGGGCGGCGACTGGAAGTGCGATGGCTGCGGTCTTGCCCGTCCGAGCCTCGACATGTGGCTCGAAGGCGAGGGCGCTGAGGTCTGCGCCGTCGCCGGAGGCCGGCTCGGCGGGCCGGCGCGCTACGTGCTCGACCTGGCCCTGCCCGGGCGCTGCAACGAGGCCAATGCGGCGACCGTGCTGGCTGTGGTCCTGGAAAGCGGCTGGGCAGGTGCTCCCGCCTTGGCAGCGATGCGCCAGGTCGACGAGGTGGCAGGCCGCTACGCCCGGGCCGAGCACGCCGGCACCCGGGCGCGCCTGCTGCTGGCAAAGAACCCTGCCGGTTGGGCCGAGGTTTTCGACATGGTCGGCACGTCCGGCGGCCCGGTAGTGGTGGCGATCAACGCCCGCACAGCCGACGGCCACGACCCGTCGTGGTTGTGGGACGTCCCGTTCGAAGGCCTGGCGGGTCGCAGGGTGGTGGCGACCGGGGAGCGATGTCTCGACCTGTCGGTGCGCCTGCACTACGCCGGGGTCGACCATGCCGTCGAACGTGACCTGCTCGCTGCGCTGGCTGCCGCTGCGCCAGGCGAGGTGGACGTCGTCGCCAACTACACGGCCCTTCACCAACTGCTCGCCGTCCTCGGCACTGGGCCAGGTCGACGCCGGCCTCGGGGCGGTGGAGGATGAGCGTGTCGGTTGCCCTGGTGTACCCGGATCTACTGGGCACCTACGGGGACGGTGGCAACGCCACCGTCCTGGCTCAGCGGTTGCGCTGGCGCGGCTACGAATGCGAGGTCGCCAGCTTCGGGGCCGGCGACGCGGTGCCGTCGAGCTGCGACATCTACGTCGTGGGAGGGGGCGAGGACCTCCCCCAGAGCCTTGCCGCCCGCAAGCTGGCGGAGAGCCGGGCCCTACACCGGGCCGTCGACAAGGGAGCAGTGGTGCTGGCCATCTGTGCCGGCCTGCAGGTGCTGGGCGAGAGCTTCGTCGGCCCAGACGGTCGCACCAGCGCGGGCCTGGGCCTGCTGGGGTGCACCACCACCCGTGTGCCCGGGGCCCGGGCGGTGGGGGAGATCGTCGTCGAGCCCGACCCGGCCTGGGCGGCGCTCGGCTTGGAGAGCTGCACGGGCTTCGAGAACCACGGAGGTGTGACCCGGTTGGCGGAGGGTACGGTCCCGGTCGGAAAGGTGAGCGTCGGCGTGGGCAACGCCGACGGCACGCTCGAGGGCGCCGTCCGGGGCCGGGTCTGGGGCACCTACCTGCACGGCCCGGTGCTGGCCCGCAACCCTACACTTGCCGACCTCCTGCTGACGTGGGTGGTCGGGGGGCTCGCACCCCTCGACGACAGCAGGCCAGAGGCCTTGCACCGCGAGCGCCTGCGCAACGGGCCGTCTGAGAGGGCAGCCGGTGTGGCGCAGGTGCAGCGTGCCGTCCGGACGGCCGGTGCCGCCCTCGAACGGCTGGCGAGGGTGGGCACCGGCCGTCGCCGGCCAGGAGCGTCGTAGGAGGGGCGACGCTGATCGCCGAGGGAGAAAGCTCGATGTCCACTGCACTGCTGACCGACCGCTACGAGCTGACGATGGTGGAGGCCGCTCTGCGCAGCGGCTACGCCGGGTGCCCCGCTGTGTTCGAAGTGTTCACGAGACGCTTGCCCGAACGAAGGCCCTGGGGGGTTTTCGCCGGCCTGGGACGGCTGCTCGAGGCGCTGGAGGAGTTCCGTTTCGGCCCCGACGAGCTGGCCTGGCTGGCGTCGGCGGGGGTGGTCGGGCCGGCCACGTTGGAATGGTTGGAGGCTTACCGCTTCGGCGGCTCCGTCGACGCCTACAGGGAGGGCGAGCTGTTCACGGCCGGATCCCCCGTGCTCACCGTGGAGGCCACCTTCGCCGAGGCCGTGCTGCTCGAGACGCTGGTGCTCAGCACTCTCAACTTCGACTCGGCCGTCGCCAGCGCCGCCAGCCTCATCACCTGTGCCGCCGGTGAGCGGCCGGTGATCGAGATGGGCAGCAGGCGCGTCGACCCGGCGGCGGCGGTCGCCGCGGCCCGTGCCGCCTACATCGGCGGGTTCGCCAGCACGTCCAACCTGGAGGCGGGGCGGCGCTACGGCATCCCGACGGCCGGTACCGCCTCGCACGCGTTCGTCCTGGCCTACCCGAGCGAGACCGAGGCCTTCTGCGCCCAGGTCGAAGCCTTCGGTGAGAACACCACACTGCTGGTGGACACCTACGACACCCAGACCGGCATCCGTCACGCCGTGGAAGCGGCTGGGCCGAGGCTCGGCTCGGTGCGCATCGACTCGGGCGACCTCGGCACGGAGGCGGTGCGGGCCCGGGCACTGCTCGACGAACTGGGCGCCCACCGTACCAGGCTGGTTGTGACCGGTGACCTGGACGCACACACGATCGCCGCCCTCGGCGCCGCTCCTGTCGATGCCTACGGTGTCGGTGCCAACGTGGTCACCGGCATGGGCGTGCCGACGGCGGGCTTCGTCTACAAGCTCGTGGCCGTGGGCGCCCCGCCCGCCCCGGGGGTAGAAGGGGGGACCGTGGGGGGGGCGCAGGGGCCGCCAGCTCGCAGGGAGACGGTGAGCGTTGCCCAGGCCCGGGCAGCCCGGGGGCCCCTTCGGCCGGTGGCCAAGCGCTCGGCAGGCAAGGCCTCGCACGGAGGGCGCAAGTGGGCCTGGAGGGCGTACCTGGAGGGCGCTCCCACCCATCCCGAGCCGGGCGTGCCTCCTGCCGACGGGCCTGCCTGGGCCGACATCGTGTCGACTACCCCGGACATCACCCTCGAGCATGCTCAGGCGCTGCAGGTGCGGGTGATGGAGGCGGGCACGGTCGTGCACCGGCCCTGCCTGGAGGACATGCGCTCCTATCACCTGCAGGCCCGGGAGAGGGTCGGCCCCGAGCCGTTGCTGCTCGAGCGGCTCGTGGGCACCGCCAGCGCAGCGACCGATCAGCAGGGTTCAGCGCGTTCTCAGTTCGCCGGCGCACCGTCGGGGGATAGCCTGACGAAGTGAGGTATTTGCGTAGCAAGCGGGCCCCTTACGCTGTGCCCGCTGTGGCGGTGCTGGCCATCGCCGCCGGCGCCATGGCGCCGAGCGTGACGGGGGCCTCGTCGCCGCCGGAGCTTCCTGTGATCAGCCCAGCGCAGCTGCTGGCAGAGGCCGCCTCGGCCAAGGCGCCCCAGCTGACGGGCACGCTCAGTTGGACGGCCGACCTGGGCCTGGCTGACCTGGGCACGATCCAGAGCGACCTCGGTGCGGGGGCCGGAGGTGCCAACAGCGCTGGCTTCAACCCCCTCACCCTGGTAAACGGTACGTACCAGATAAACGTGTGGCTGGACGGTAGTACGGCCGAGCACCTCTCGCTTAGCCCGCAGCCGGGCCAGGAGGTCGACCTGGTTCGCAACGGCGACCAGGCCTGGTACTGGGACAGCACCACCATGAAGGTCAGCCATCTGGTCGGCCAGGGGGCATCGGGCTCGGCACCCGCCGGCTCCTCGGTTGTCGGGGCCCTCACCCCCCAGCAGCTGGCAGACCGGCTCCTGGGCCACATCGGGCCCACGACGTCGGTGGCCGTCCCCTCGACGGTCTACATCGGCGGGCAGCGGGCCTACGAGCTGCTGGTCACCCCCAAGTCCGCCGGCGGCACCACGATCGCCCACATCGAGGTTGACATCGCAGCCGACGCCCCGTTGACCGGGACGCCCCTCCAGGTGGCCGTCTACGCCGCCGGGCAGGCCTCCCCCGCCCTGGAGCTCGGCTACACCGGTATCCAGCCCGGTCCTCCTGCGGCCAGCGAGCTGACCTTCAGCAGGCCCCCGGGGGCCACGGAGGTGACCCACTACCTGGGTGGTCCGCCTTCGACGGCGGGGGGCAGTACCGGTAGCGCAGCCGGCCCGACGAGCCCCAACGGCTCAGCGGTGAAGCGACTGGGTTCGGGTTGGACGACGGTGGTCAGCGGGACCACGTCGGTGCTCTCCAACCCCACTTACAAGACCGAGCTGGACGCGGTGACGACCGTGGTCGACGTCGGGGGACAGCGGGGACGGTTGTTCACCAGTGAGCTGGTCAACGTGTTGGTCATGCCCGACGGCCACTACTATGCGGGCTTCGTTACCCCGGCGGTGCTCGAGGCGGACGCCAGTTCCCAGGCCTGAGCACCGAGCCATGACGGGCCCGACCGCCCCCGCATAGGAGATGGCTCCTGACCTGGCGGTGGAGACGCACGGGCTGGCCAAGTTGTTCGGGGGCCGTCCGGCTGTCGACGGTATCGACCTGGCCGTGCCTGCCGGGAGCACGTACGGTTTCCTCGGGCCCAACGGTTCGGGCAAGACGACAACGATCCGCATGCTACTGGGCCTGCTCACCCCGAGCGCCGGCACCTGGAGCCTCCTGGGCCGGGCCATGCCGGACGCGGCCATGGCGACGCTGCCCCAGGTGGGCGCTCTGGTCGAGGGGCCGGCTTTCTACCCCTGGATGAGCGGCCGGGAAAACCTGGAGCGCTTCGACGCCATGGGCCCGGGGCGCTCGTCTGCAACCAGGTCGGCCCGGATCGCCGACGCCCTGGCCAGGGTCGGCCTCACGGCGGCGGCGGGCAAGAAGTACAAGGCTTATTCGCTCGGCATGCGCCAGCGCCTCGGGCTGGCCTCCGCCCTGTTGGTGCCCCGCCGCCTCTTGGTGCTCGACGAGCCGACCAACGGGATGGACCCCCAGGGCACCCGGGAGATCCGCCACCTGGTCAGGGATCTCGCCGCCGACGGGGCCACCGTGTTCCTGTCCTCGCACCTGCTTTCGGAGATCCAGCAGGTCTGTAGCCATGTCGGGGTCATGCACAAGGGCCGCCTGCTGGCCCAACAGACGCTTTCCGAGCTGCTTTCCAGTGCCGGGCCGCGCCTCAGGGCGGAGGTGGACGACGCCGGCCGGGCTGCGCAGGTGATGACCGGCCTCGGCATGACGGACGTGAGCGTCAGCGGCACCCAGGTGGTTGGATCCCTCGGAGAGGTCCTGCCCGAGGAGTGCTGCCGGCGGCTGGTGGGCGCCGGCGTGGCCGTCAGGATGCTCGTGCCCGAGCATGCTTCGCTCGAGGACGCGTTCGTGGCCCTCACCGGGGAGGGTTTCGATGTGGCTGGTTGAGGCTCGTACCGTCTTCGGCAGAGCGCGGGTCAGGGCGCTGCTGGCCGTTCTGCTGGCGGTGCCGGTCTTCTTGGCCGTTGCCGTGTACCTGGCGGGCGGGCCCCAGGCGGGCGAAGGCCCCACCTTCCTGGACCGGGCATCGCACAACGGTGTCTTCACGGCACTGGCGGGCCTGGTGGTGACCATGCCCTTTTTCATCCCGCTGTCGATATCGGTCGTGGCCGGCGACGCCGTGGCCGGAGAGGCCAACCTGGGGACGCTGCGCTACCTGCTGATCCGTCCGGCAGGTCGCGCCCGGCTGCTGGCCGCCAAGGGTGTGGTCACGGCGCTGTTCTGCTTGGCGGCTGCGGTCGACGTGGTCCTGGCCGGCCTGGTGGCCGGCATCATCCTGTTCCCCCACGGGCCCGTCGTCACCCTGTCGGGCACGACGGTGCCGTTCCTCGACGGGGTGGGCCGTGCCTTGCTCGCCTCGCTGGTGGTCGGCGTGTCGATGTTCGGCCTGGCAGCGATCGGCCTGTTCGTCTCCACTCTCACCGACGTGCCCATCGCGGCCATGGCCGTGACCATCGGCCTGGTCATCATGTCGGCCATCCTGGACGGTGTGTCGCAGGTGGCTTTCCTGCACCCGTGGCTCTTCACCAACTACTGGACGTCGTTCACCGACCTGGTACGCGACCCGATGAGCTGGCACCTGATCTGGAAGGACTTCCTCCTCCAGCTCGGCTACGTCGTCGTGTTCGGGGCGGGCGCCTGGGCACGTATGCTCACCCGGGACGTGCTGGCCTGAGCTCCAACGAGTGTCGCCCGCCAGCACAGACGCGGCGGCCCCAGGCTCGCTGGAGGCAGTGCTAGCTCCTCTCCCAGAGCTTTATGCCGCCGAGTATGCCAGCGGTGTTGTCGGCCAGGGTGACGTCGGCAGGTAGCTCGAAATCGACGTGGCGGGAATTGCCGCCCCCGATGTAGCAGTGGTCGAAGAACATGAGCGCCCTCAACACCTCGATGGTGCTGCGCACGCGCTTGTTCCACTTCTTGTTGCCGACCTTGCGGCGGGCGGCATCTCCAAGCATCTCGTTGTAGCTGAGGCCCTTACGGCCGAGCGGGTGGTGGGCCAGCTCCAGGTGTGGCGCCAGCCGGCCCTGCCAGAAAACAGCGGTGCCCACACCGGTGCCCAGGGTGACCACAAGCTCCAGGCCCTTACCGTCGACGAGGGCGGCCCCCTGTACGTCGGCGTCGTTTGCGACCCGGCATGGCCGGCCCAGGGCACTGGCCAGGGCGCCTTGCAGGTCGAAGCGCGCCCAGGCGTGCAGCAGCTCCTCGGTGGGCCGTCCACCCGGGCCGTCAGGGGAGACGAAGTGGGGGGCGGAGACAACTTGCCCGGCCCGGACCATGCCGGGGAAGCCGGCGGAGACCCGCTGGTAAGCGGGCAGGCCCTCCGTGAGGGATGCGAGGGTGCTCACGAGCTGCTCGGGGCGCAGCGGGTAGGGCGTGGGCACTCTGACCGGCTCGTGCAGTAGCTCTCCGTGGCGGGAGAGCACCGAGGCCTTGAGGCCCGTACCTCCGATGTCGAACGAAAGGGTCCGTGGGAGGCCGGCACCCGGGTGGGAGTGTTCAACCGGAACCGGCTTGGCCCCGGGTGGAGCCGCCCGCTCCTCGTGCACGGCTGCTCGTCCTGCCAGGTTTGCGACGGCGGCGACTTCGGCCGCCGACGCCCGGTCGGTACCGGCGTAGGGACGGGTGCGACCACCCGCGGCCTTGGGCATGGCGCAACCCTACTCGGGGCCAGGGAGCTGACCAGCCGCCACTGGCCGGCGAACGGCCCGGCACCGGGGGACCAGGGCACGGTTACCCCCGGCCCGGACCGTATAGGTTGGTGCGATGCCCACGGAACATCGAGAACCGGGCCAGGACGCCAAGGTGGATCTCGCCGGCACACGCGTTGTCGTGACCGGCGGCTCCGGCTTCATCGGCGGCCACGTGGTCGCCGCGCTGTGCCGTCTGGGGGCGGAGGTGGTCTCGGTGGACCGGCGCCAGGCACCTGAGTTCCGTTGCCACCCCGACGGCGGGCACAAGGTGCGCATCGTCGAAGGCGACCTGCGTGAACCGCCCGTAGTCGAAGACGCGGTAGCGCCGGGCACGACCTCGGTCGTGCACCTGGCGGCGCAGACCCAGGTGCTGCGTTCGATCGAGGACCCCCAGGGTACGTTCGAGAACAACGTCCTGGTGACGCACCACCTGCTCGAGCGCTGCCGGGAAGTTGGGGCTGGGGCCTTCGTTCTCGCGTCGACCAACGCAGTCGTCGGCTCGGGCGCCTCCGGGGCCATCACCGAGCAGGTCCCGCTGGGGCCGCTCACACCCTATGGCGCCACCAAAGCGGCCGGCGAGATGCTGCTGTCCTGCTACGACGCTGTGTACGGGGTGAGGGGCGTGGCCCTGCGGTTCACCAACGTCTACGGGCGCGGGATGTCCGAGAAGGACAGCATCGTGCCCCGGTTGATGCGCACGGCGGCAAACGGGGCCAGCTTCGAGGTGTACGGCGACGGCAGGCAGGTGAGGGACTACGTCAACGTTGCCGACGTGGTGCAGGCGGTGCTCATGGGGCTGTCGCGTCCCGGCCTGCACGGGCCGGTGGTCATCGGCTCGGGCCGCTCCGTATCGGTGCTGGACATCGTCGCCATCGTGGAGCGAGCCCTGGGTACCAGGCTCGACGTGCGCCACGGCCCAGCCAAGGCGGGCGAGATGCCTGCGGTGATAGTGGACAACTCGCGTGCCCGGGCGTGGGGCTGGGAGCCAGCCGTCAGCTTGGAGGAGGGCATCGGCGAAGTGGTGGACGAATGGGGGCCAAAGATTGCCAGCGGAAGCGCTTGACCAACTAGACCTGGGCTTGGCGGAGGACTTCGACCGGCGTTACGCCGACCGCCCGTTCTCACCGCTGGCTATCGTCATAGCCGCTTACAACGAGGAGGCCAGCGTCGGCCCGGTCGTCGAAGCGCTGCCCGAGGAAGTGTGCGGCCTGGCGGTACAGGTCATCGTGGTCAGCGACGGCTCGTCGGACAAGACGGCGGCGGCTGCCGCTCAGGCGGGCGCGCTTGTGTGCGACGTGCACGTCAACCGTGGCCAGGGCGCCGCCCTCCGCCTCGGGTACCACCTGGCCAGGCAGCGGGGCGCCAAGTACATCATGACCACGGACGCAGACGGTCAGTACCAGGCGGCGGACATGGAACGGGTGGTTGGGCCGCTCGTGTCGGGTGAGGCGGACTTCGTCTCGGGGAGCCGGCGGCTCGGCTCGACCACAAGCAAGGGCTCCGTGCGCAATCTCGGCGTCGTGGTGTTCGCCACGCTCATCAGCGTCCTGGTCCGCCGGAGGATAACCGACCCGGCGTGTGGTTTGCGGGCGATGAAGGCCGAGGTCACAGGGGACGTCCGTTTGGAGCAGCCGCAGTACCAGGCCTCCGAGCTGCTGATCAGCACGGCGATGGCGGGCTACCGCGTGAAAGAGGTCCCCATCGACATGAAGGCCCGCCGCTCAGGGAAGACCAAGAAGGGGGGCAACCTGCTCTACGGCTGGCGGTTTGCCTCGGTGGTCGTCGGTACCTGGGCCCGTGAGCGCCGGTCGACGAAGACGAAGCGGTTGTAGGCCAGGTACTTGAGGCCGGTCAACAGGACCACGGAGAGCACGTAGCTGCCCGTCACGAGCACGTCCCTGACCATGTGCATGGCCCGCAGGTCCTCCGCCTCCAGGGCGGTGCCCTTGGTTATGGCGGCGGACACCAGGAGGCTCACGAGCGACACGATGACGTAGAGCAGGGTCTCGCGGGTGATGCCATCGCGGCCGCGCTTTTCCCAGGCCCAGCGCCGGTTGAGGACCCAGTTGGGCACCGCCCCTGCGAAGAACGCGACCACCGTGGCGGTGATGGCGCCCTCGCCCAGTATGCCGATGCACAGGTAGAACACGACCGTCGAGCTCACGAAGGCGACCACCGAGCCGGCTCCGTAGCGCCAGAGCCGCAGGATGCGTGGCGTCCGGAAGCGGCCGAGCCAGTGGCCCTCGACCAGCCAGTGCAGCGGGTGAAGGCCTCCGGTGCGCGAGCGAAGTGGCCCGCTTGCCGCGCCAAGTCGGCCCGTCAGGCCGTCACTAGGATCGTCGAGCGTGCTGACCGGGTCGTACTTCAACCGCTCTAGCATATTGTCATCAGGCGCCTCGCCCAGGTTTGCCCGTGGCGGCGCGTCGGTGGACGGTGAGGCATTTGGAGTTATACCAGCGAGGCTAGTCGAACGCCTTGGCTGAAGCTGTCCGGGTGGCCCCCCGGAGGACCAAGGTCACAGACGTCGCGCCCCTCCCGTTGACAACCCGGGCCCGCCAGCCCGGTAGGT
>JAKACE010000334.1 GCA_021821705.1 Actinomycetes bacterium
GGGCTTCCCCCATTAGGGCGGCCTGGCTGCTGGCGCTGGCGGCGGCCTTGAGCTGTGCCGCTTGGGCCTTGGCCGCCGCCTGGTCGAAGGGCACCAGGGCCACCTGGATCGTGTCACCCCGGGTCGGCTGGAGCCCGGCCGCAGCGGACACGAGCTTTTTGATCGTGCTCGCGTTCACGCCCTTGACCGAGCTGTTGACAACCACCGCCACCGAGAGGCGGATGAGGGCGCCGGGAGCGGACTGAACCGTTTTGGTGACCTCGCTGACCACGTTGTCCTGCGAGGCTCCGACATCGGTGTAGGTGGGGACCGTTGTGGTGGTGACGCCGGGGGTCGTGGTGGCGGTGCCCTTGGCCGTCTTTGCCGTCTTTGCCGTCTTGGTCGTCTTGGCACTGCCCGTCGCGGCCGCGGCGGCCGAGCCCGACTTGGAGGTGGGCGAGGACAGGACGGTCTTGCCGGCTGAGGCCACGACGGGCAGGGTGGTCGCCCCGAGGATCCCGACCGCTGCCGCTCCTGCCGCCGGGCCGACGTAGGTCTGCTTGGAACTGGCCTGCTGGACGGGGATCGGCCCCTGCTTGTTGGGATCGTAGATATTGCTCGAGATCTGCGTCTGGCTGAAGTCGAGCTGGGCGTTGGTGTGCACGACGGCGTTGCCTGGACCGAGCACCGTGGCCAGCATGTCCTGGAGGGAGTTGTCGAGGCTCTGCTCGTACTCGAGGGTCTGCTGCTGCTGCATGGAGCCGGCGGCGACGTTGCCGGCATTGGTCCCGGGGGCGTTGAGGACGTCGCCGTTCTGGTCGACCACGGTCACGTTGTCCGCCGACAGCCCCTCGATGCTCGATGCCACCAGGTGGACCACGGCCTGCACCTGCTCGGCGCCGAGGGACGCGCCGGGCTGGAGCGACACGAGCACCGACGCCGACGGCTGCTCGGCGCTGGTGGCGAAGAGGCTCTGCTGGGGGATGACCACGTTGACGATGGCCGAGCTGACGCCGTTCATCGATTCGATCGTCTTTTCGAGCTGGTCCGATACGGCCTGCTGGTACTCGACCTGCTGCTGGAACTCCGATGTGGTCACGCCGGCGTTGTCGAGCAGGCTGTAGCCCTGCGACCCGGAGGACGGGAGGCCGGCGGCTGCCATGTCGAGCCGCTGCTGGTAGACGTCGGCTTGGGGGACAACTATCTGCTGGCCACCCTCGGTCAGCTGGTAGGGGACCTTGTCAGCCGACAGCTTCTGGGTTATGGAGGCTGCGTCGGTCGAGCTGAGGTTGGAGAAGAGCGGTACGTAGGTCGGCTTGCCCGCCCACGACAAAAAGAGGTACCCGCCCACCACCACCGCCAGGACGGCCAGGGCCAGTGTCGTCTTCTGGCCGCTCGAGAAACCGGCCATGGTCTCGCGGCCGCGATCGCGCAGGCGCAGGAGGATGCCGTTGGCGCCGGCGGACGGGCCCTTGCCGCCGGCCGCCCTCTGGGGCGCCGTCACAGCTGCATGCCCATGATCTGCTGGAACGCCTGCAGGGCATTGTTCTTGACCGCGGCCGTCAGCTGGGTCTGGATGTTGGCCTGCTCGGCCGCCACCATGTAGTCGGCCACGTTGGTGAGCGTCCCGGTGGCCGCCTGGGTGGCCAGGTTGTCAGCATTGGCCTGGGTTGCCTGCAGACTGTCGAGGGCATTGCTCAGGGTTGAGCCGAAGCCCCCACCTCCGGCCTGGGCGCCGAGGGCCTCGGTGGGCGCCGTGGCCGCCGTGGGCTGGCCCACCAGTGCCGTGGTCGTGGTCTGCGGCCCGACAAGGGGGGGTACGGGCAGCGACAGCCCGGCGGGGAGGATGCTCATACCTTGAGCCCCAGTGCCGCCTGGTAGGCACTCTCCGCCTGGCTGATCGTGGCCAGGTTGGCCTGGTAGCCGCGCTCGGCCAACATCATGCTCGTCATCTGCTGGCCGAGGTCGACGTTGGCCACCCGGACCATGCCCTGCTTGTCGGCCAGAGGGTTGTTGGGCTGGTAGATCTCGACACCCTTGGGGCTCCCGAGGGCGATACCGGCCACGGTTGTACCCGATCCGATCTCGGCGTCAGCGGCGGCCCCGGGCCCGGTGCCCCCGGCCGCACCGGGGAGCGAGGTGACGACCACGAACCGGGGCTGGTACGCAGCCTGTGACGTCGAGGTGACGTCGTTCATGTTGGCGATGTTGTCCGACACGGCGTTCATCCACGTCTGGGAGACTTCAACGCCGCTCAGCGAACTGCTCAGGGGGTCGAAAAGGCCCATCATTCCTCCTGGTTGGCGTCAGCCGGCCTGCGGGCCGACGATGGCCACGGAAAGGAGCTGGAACTTGGCGTTCAAGGTGTCGACCATGGTCTGGTACTGCATGCTGGCCTTCTGCTCCGCGACCATCTCGGTGGCCAAGTCGACGTTGTTGCCCGTCTGGTCCCCGGCGGCCGTCGACGTGGTGGTCGTCACCTGCATGGCAGACGGGTTGCCGTTGGCGATGGCCGATGCCAGGCTCGACTCGAAGTTGACGTCCTGGGCCTTGTAGCCGGGGGTGTTGATGTTGGCCACGTTGTTGGCCACCGCCTGCTGCTGCGCCCAGAGGCCCTGCATGGCTTCGTAGGCGGCGCTGGCGGCGACATCGCCGTAGACGCCCACAGGCATGGTGCTCACCGTGACCTCCGGTCAGCGAGCAGCCCGCCGGCGGGCAGAGTAGGGGCGGGCCAGTTGACGCGCAAGGCGTACACCTTGAACCTCCGAAGAAGTTTCGGTTGCCAGTCCCTGGCGTACGGGGCGATTGCTTCCCTGCTCCCGATGTGGTCATCGGCAGTGCGGGCCTACATCTGAGAGGTTTAGGACCACGCAGAGTGTCGGGCTGCGGGGTTTTCCTCCCGGCTCCGTTCGCCCCCTTGGGCGCCGTTCACCGCTGTCCCGACAGGTGTTTACCCGTCGTAGTCGATGGTGCAGGCGCCAGGGCCTGCCCGCCGGGCCGCACGGACGGTGGCGATGCGCCCGGCCAGCTCCCAGCGCCGTCGGTGGAGGTCGTCCACCATCTCCTGGACCTGCTCGCATACGGCGGCCGCCCGAGGGAGGTACCTGGCGGGCAGCGGGCGCGAAGCCAGCGCGCCCGGTACCACGCTTAGCAGCGCTATGACATCGGGGGGCACGGGCATGCTGGCCGGCACGGAGCGCAAGGCCGCCACCTGCGCTGCCACCCGGCGCTCGACCTCTTCGAGGTCTGCGAGGGCCTCGGCCTCCCAGTCCCCGGCCGGCGACGTGCCGGCCTCCGGACCGCCCGCTTCCGGGGCGCGTGCTTCGTGGTCCCGGGGGTGCAGGACGGTGCTCACGGCGCAGGCTTCATGCCGAGGCGGCCACAGGGGCGCCGCGGCCGGCCGCCTTTTCGGCCAGGACCTGGTCCGCAGCTGCATGCCAGGCAGTCTGGAGGGGTTCGAGCACCTTGCGGGCGTCGGCGAGAGCGGTGGCGTCCTTGTGCACGTTGGCGCGCACGAGGAGCTTGTAGACGTACCCGTATATGGCGAGCAGGGCCGGGCCCCCGGACCAGATTTCGGGCTTGAGGGTGCCCTGCAGCTCGGGCACGATCTCCTGGGCGTTCAACAGGCGTTCGTTGAGAGCCCAGTTGTCCTTTTCCTCGA
>JAKACE010000335.1 GCA_021821705.1 Actinomycetes bacterium
CAGCCAGAGTCATCAGGCGGGCGCGCCAACCGCGCCTGGTCGCCTCGTCGTCCTGGCGGATGGTGCCCAGCGCGCCGCGGATGTCGCCCACATGGGCTTCGTCGAGGACGGCATACTGGGTGGGCGCGTCCTCGGGCGCGCCGTCCAGTGTGTCGTGGGCCATGGGCGGGTCGGTCCTCCGGGGCTCTCGAGCGGCCAGCCGCATCTATACCCACCAGGCCACCGGCCAGTCGGCCCGCACCCCGGCGCTAGGTCAGCCTAGCGCCCCTCAGTCGTGGGCGACCATCCCGTACTGGCGCCTCCAGCCCGAAGGCAGCAGGAGCTCCAGCACGTCGTCGACGGTGATCTGGCCGAGCATCCGGCCGTCGTCGTCCACCACGGGCGCCACTGCGAGGTTGTAGTCGGTCATGGTGCGCACGACCTCGTGGATGTCGGCGTCGGGCGGCAACGAGGCGGGCCCCGGCTTGAGTGCGGCCGTGACATCGCGCCCGGGGTCGGCCCTCAGCAACTCGACCAGGAGGACCGTGCCGGCCAGACGCCCGTCCTCGCCGGTCACGAAGACCACCCCGGCCGCCTCGGGTGGGCTGGTGGACATCCGGACGGCGTCCAGCGCATCCTGTACCGTTGCCGTGCTCGGTACGGCAACGAAGTCGGGGTTCATCAGGCCGCCGGCCGTCTCGGGGTTGTAGCTGAGCAGCTTGCGCAGCTTGGCCTGGACAGGCGCAGCGACCTTGGCCAGGATCGGCAGGCGCCTGTCCTGGTCCATCTCGGTGAGCAGGTCGACGGCGTCGTCTGGTGCCATGGCGGACAGGAGGCGGGCGGCCTCCTCGTCCGAGCGACCCCGCAGGAACTCGAGCTGGTGCTCCATGTCCAGCTCCTCGAACACATCTGCTTCCAGCTCGCGGTCCTCGCCGACCGCCCTGATGATCTCCTCGCCCTCCTCGTGGGAGGCGGCCTCCACCAGGTCAGCCAGCTTGGCCGGGTGCAGCCGCCTCAGCTTGCGGAAAGGTATCTGCAGCCGTGCCGTGGGGACATGGGCCACGAACGGCTCGACGTCGGTCCAGTCGACCACCCGCCCGGGGCGCACCCGCTGGCGCAGCCGTCTGGGGAGGGCGCGCCTCAGGACCGGCTTGGAGCTGGTATCAACCCCGAGCACCTGCCACCCCGTCGACGTCCTCGCCAGCTCTATCTCGTTGGCCCGCACGAGCCGGGCCCCTTCGAGGTGGATCACGTGGCGCGCCCTCAGGTCCCGGCCGAGCAGGACCTCGCCGGGGCGCCGCTCGAACGGGCCCAGCCCAGCAGGCTCTACGCTCAACCGGGCGCAGTCCGCGCCCAGGGACACGACCTGGTGGGCGTGAGCGAACCTGTCCTCACCGTCGACGCTCACCACCAGGCCGCTCACTCCCGGGTGCCAGCTCGTCGCTGAGGGCGGGCCGGCCAACTTGGCGATCACATCGGCCAACCTGGCCCCGTGACCGGCCTCCGGGCCGAGAACCGGAACGCCAAGGACACAAGAGAGGTGCAGGACCTGTGCCGGCCGCCCGGGGCCGTCCCCGCCCCCCCGGTCACCGCCCCCCCGGTCACCGCCGTCATCCCCCCCGACGGAACCCGGTGGCGCCGCTATCGGGGGCTGGGTACTTGGAGGTTGGGCCTCTTGCGCTCTGGGCACGTCGCCAGCCTATAACGCCCAACCCGGTCGCGGTGGCGGCGGCCACATGCCGCCGGCAGCACCGGGACATGCGCCGGCCGCCCGACCGGGGCAGGATTGGGGTATGGCCCCACTACGCTTCGGTCTGGTCGGCACTGGTCACTGGGCGCTCCACACTCACGCCACGACCCTCACATCCTCGGCTGATGCCGAGCTGCGCGGCGTGTGGGGCCGCGACCCGGCCAAGGCTGCGGACATTGCAGGCCGTTTCGGCGTCGATGCCTACGACGACCTCGACGAGCTCTTTGCTCAGGTCGACGCCGTCGCCGTGGCCGTACCGCCCGACGTCCAGGCGGATATCGCCGTGCGCGCCGCCGGGGCCGGTTGCCACCTCCTCCTGGACAAGCCTCTGGCCCTGACGGTGGAAGGTGCCCGCAGGGTGGCCCGTGCCGTCGAGGAGGCCGGGGTGGCCTCGGTCGTGTTCTTCACGGCCCGGTTCCGGCCCGAAATGGAGCACTGGACAGACGGCGCCCGGGCGGCCGGGCCCTGGCACAGCGCCCACCTGGTGCACTACGCCAACATCTTCCAGCCGGGAAGCCCGTACGCGGCATCTGCGTGGAGGCGTGAGTACGGTGCCCTCTGGGACATAGGACCGCACGCCCTGGCGGCGGTACTGCCCCTGCTCGGGCCGGTCAATGCCGTCAGCGCCCGCCGGGGCCCGGTCGGCACGGACACGGTCCACCTCGTGCTCAGCCACGGGGCCGTGGCCGTGGTGCCGGCCCCCATCGCCTCCCGGACCGGCACGGACAGCCCCGAGGCTCCGGCCAGAGGAGCCTCGGGGCTGTCCGCCGCCCTCTCTCTCGGCGAGGGCCCACCACCCTTCGCCACCGAGCCGGTGCTGGCGGACGACGCGCTCGGCGACAGCGTCGTCGAGGACACCATCGCCGGCGAAGACCTGCCTGTCGGCCCCCCGCCGGGCGAGGTGGTGGCGTCGAGCACCCTCTCGCTGAGCCTCACCATGCCACCGGCAGCGACGGCCAGCAACCTGGTCCTCTACGGCGAGCACGGCACACGCGAGCGGCCCGAGGGAGGCTTCGACGCGACAGACGCGTTCCGCCGCGCCGTATCCGAGCTGGCCGGTCTCGTCGCCACCGGCGAGCGTGCCCACCGCTGCGACGTCCACTTCGGCCTCGAGGTCGTAACCGTCCTGGCAGCAGCCGAGCGCGCCCTCGAACTGCCCGGTGTCGAGCCGCGCTCCTGAACCGCTCTGGCCGTGGGCCCCGCCCTGTCGGGCCCTTGTCCCCTAACCTCCCACCCGGCAGGGCCCGATACTCGCGCACATAAACAAAACATAACTGGTACCCGCAGGCACCTGCACCGAGCCGCCATCCGAGGTGAGCGCATTGCGTCGCCACCTTCGTGACCCGGCTGGCCGAGCTCGTGCCCGCCGGGACCAGCTCCATAGCCAGGCCAAAACGTGGCCAGCACCAAAGGAGGGGGCTAATGGAGAAATACGTCTACGATTTTGCCGAAGGCAAAAGAGAGATGCTGGACCTGCTCGGGGGCAAGGGTGCCAACCTTGCCGAAATGACCAACCTGGGCCTGCCCGTCCCGCCGGGCTTCACGATAACCACCAAGGCCTGCCGGGCCTTCCTGGCCACCGGTACGCCGCCGGCCGAACTGGACGCCGAGGTGAGCGAGCACTTGGCCCGCCTCGAGGCAGTCATGGGCAAGAAGCTCGGCGACCCCGACGACCCGCTGCTCGTCTCGGTGCGCAGCGGTGCCAAGTTCTCCATGCCAGGGATGATGGACACCGTCCTGGACATAGGGCTCAATGACGAGTCGGTGACGGGCCTGGCCAAGCAGGCGGGCGACGAACGCTTCGCCTGGGACTCCTACCGGCGGCTGGTGCAGATGTTCGCCAAGACCGTCCTGGGCGTTGACGGGGCGCTGTTCGAGCACGAGCTCTCCGAGCTCAAGGTGGCCCGCA
>JAKACE010000336.1 GCA_021821705.1 Actinomycetes bacterium
CTCGGGCGGCCCTCCGGGCGACCGGGTGCCCTGGGGACACGGTGGTGCGGCCTCGGGGCTCATCGGCGCGCCCAGGGCGAGGGCCCCGCCGGCTCGGCACCGCTATGTGACGCCTGCCACGCAGCGGGCCCCAGGCGCCGACCCGTCGCCGGCGCCGCCAGCAGTAAGAAGCTACGAGTGCGAGGGCGGGCGGCTGTCAAAGGGCCGGTTAAAGTTCGGCACATCTTCGGTGGCGGCCAGCCTCGTAGCCGGGTGCACCCGGCAGTGGTGGCACTATCTTGTCGTGCGACTACTGGTGGTCGAGGACGACGACGGCATAGCGGATCCCCTCGTGGAAGGGCTGGAGCGGGAGGGTTTCGAAGTTGACCGCGTTGCCGACGGCGCCGGCGCGCTCGCCGCTGCGCCCGCTGACCTTGTCCTGCTCGACCTGCGGCTGCCGGACATGGACGGCTATGACGTATGTCGGCAGCTGCGGTCACGCTCGCCGGTGCCGATCCTGATCGTGAGCGCCAGAGGTACAGAGGTCGACCGGGTGGTCGGCCTCGAGCTCGGCGCCGACGATTATCTCGTCAAGCCTTTCGGCTTTCGTGAGCTGGTCGCCCGCATCAGGGCGGTCACCCGCCGTGCTCAGGCACCCGCCCCGGTGCCGGCGGCGGAGGGAGCTGCCCAGGTGGGGCAGGCCGTGCCCCAGATGCCCGGAGCCGGGCCGGGTGCGGTGGGCCCATCTGCAACCGGCGGGCCGATGCCCAGCGGGCCGCCCTTCGCCGCGTCCGGGACGGGTCGTGCGGAACCCTCCGACGAAGCGGCCGGGGCACGGGGCGGACCACCCCCGGCGCGTCATTCCGGAGCGGTGGCCCCTGGGACCGCCCAGGACCTGGGCGGCCTCGTTGTCGACCGCCGGACGCGGCGCGTCTACGTAGAGGGCGCCGAGGTCGAGCTGTCGCCGAAGGAGTTCGACCTGCTGGCGCTGCTCGCTGAGGACCCCGGGGCGGTAGTGACCCGAGAGTCCTTGCTGGAGCAGGTGTGGGGCCCGCACTGGTACGGGCCCACGAAGACCGTCGACGTGCACGTGGCGACGCTCCGGCGCAAGCTCGGGCACCCCGAGTGGGTCGAGACGGTCCGCAGGGTCGGGCTGCGCCTGGGAGACACGGGAGGCACCGAGGGCCACCCCGGCGCAGCGGGCCCGGGCCAGACGGCGTGAGGCGCCGGCTCGCCAGCTCGTTCCTCTTGCTGATCCTGGTCGTCCTGGCCGCCCTGGAGATCCCGCTCGGCGTGGTTATGACCCGCCACGACAGGTCGGTCCTGGCCTCTCAGGTGCTGCGCGAGGCCACCGGCCTGTCGGTACTGGTGGGAGAGGCGGCGGAGCAGAGCGTCCCGGGGCAGGTCCAGTACCTGACCGACCAGTACAGGGCCCGCACCGGAGGCGAGGTGATCGTGGTGGGGCCCGACGGGACGGTGCTTGCGTCGTCGGAGAAGGACAAGGACAACGACGCCCGCGAGCAGCGGCCCCTAGTCCTGCGGGCCCTGGCCGGTCACGCCACCAGCGCCTTCACCGTGGACGAGGGCACCACTGTGGCGGTGGGGGCGGCTCCGGTGTTCGTAGGAGGAGCCCTCGAACGTCCCGGGAGGGTTGCCCGGGCGGCTGTGGTCCTGGACGTGCCGGCTGATTCGGTCGTCAGCCGCGCCAGGGCCACGTGGTTGGCGCTGGGGGCGTTCGGCGCCGGTGTGCTCGTCCTGGCCGTGCTGGCCGGCGTCTACATGGCCCGCAGCATCTCCCGCCCCCTGGCCGAGCTGGAGGAAGCCGTGGCCCGCTTCGCCGGCGGGGACCTGGGGGCGCGCGCGGCTCCTGTCGGAGGGCCGCCTGAAGTGCGTTCACTGGCGGAGCAGTTCAACGACATGGCGGGCCGGCTCAGCGACCTGCTCGAGGCTCAGAACCGCTTCGTTGCGGACGCGTCCCACCAGCTGCGCTCGCCTCTGACCGCGCTGCGCCTACGGCTGGAGAACCTCGAGGCCGACGTCCACGGGCACGCCTCGCGGGGCCTGGCCGCCGCCGGCCGCGAGCTGCAGCGCCTGTCCAGGCTGGTCGACGGGCTGCTGGCTCTGACCCGCGCCGGGGTGGAGAAGCCGCGCCGCGAGCGCGTTGAGCTGGGGCGGGTCATCGCCGAGCGTTGCGAAGCCTGGGCCGCTCTGGCCGAGGAGCGGGGCGTGACGTTGGTGAACGATGGGCCGCCTCCCTCGGCTGGTTTGGCGGCTCGTCTGGTGCCGGGCGACCTCGACCAGATCCTCGACAACCTCCTGGCCAACGCCGTGGACGCCTGTCCCGAGGGGGCACGGATCTCGGTGGGGCTGATCGGGGAGGGCCTGGCGCCGGCGGAGATCCACGTCACCGACAGCGGGCCCGGCCTCAGTGCCGAGGACCGTGAACGGGCGTTCGAAAGGTTCTGGCAGGGGACCGGGAAGGTCCCGGCGGGGCCGGCTACGAGCGCAGGTGCGGCAGGCGGCCTGGGCTTGGCCATAGTGCGGGAACTGGCCGGCCGCAACGGTGCCGCCGTCGAGTTGCGCGAAGCCCCCGGAGGCGGCCTCGACGCCGTCGTCCGGCTACCGCTGCTGCCCGGCACTTCTCCGGCCGGAAGGCACGCCGGCCAGGCCACCTGACCGTACGCCACAGCGCCACCCGGTCGATGCGCCGCCGGGGCGTGGGCACCCGGCCCGTCCCCCGGGCCATGATCGGCTAACGGGGTAACACGAGCTGGTCACGAGGTAATCGTCGGTGGCGGGCGCGACCATGCCTGCATGGCAACGCTGACCATCGACTGCGAGACCTGCGAGATGCGGGGGACGGACGCCTGTTCCGACTGCATCGTGACCTTCCTGTGCGAGCGTGACGAGCAGGAGGCGGTCGTGCTCGACGTGGGGGAGCAGAGGGTGCTCCATCTCCTCGGCCGAGAGGGCCTCGTGCCACCCCTGCGTCACCGTGCCGCTCGCCGGTCGGCCCCGACGGTCGGCCAGGACGGGGTCGGTCCGTCCTGCCGGGCGTCGGGAGCTGCACCGGCGGAGCTGCTTGTGTTCGCCCACAAGTCCGCCTGAGCAGGGCATGGCTGCCGGCCCGCTTGGTCTCGGGGCGTACCAGCTCGCCGTGCGCTCGCGGCCCCTGGCGTGACCGACGGCAACCGGGCTCAGCGGGGCAAGCTGGTGTTATGCGGGCGACCCGTCGGCGACGTCCCGAGCCACTGCCCGGTGTTTCCGAGGAGACTGTGGGCGCACCCGCATCGGGCACAATGTCGGCATCGCCGCCCGGGCCCCCGGCCCAGGCGCCCTCGGGCGCGGCTCACCAGCTCCTGGCACAGCTACGTGCGGCCGGCATGGCGGCCGGCCTGAGCGCGGTGGGCGTGGCCGGGGCAGAGCCCATGCACGACACCAGGGCCGTGCTCACCAGGCGAAAGGCTGCCGGCCTGTCGGGGGGCATGCAGTTCACCTACCGCAACCCGGCCCGCTCGACCGACCCGGCCCGGGCCCTGGCCGGTGCCAGGGCCCGCTCGTGCTCTATGAGCTCGGCCGGGCCTGCGCAGCCCTGCCAGCGGCCCGTCAATAGGCCCGGCCCCCCCGGAGGCGGCGCTATAAAGGACCGAGGTGCGCC
>JAKACE010000337.1 GCA_021821705.1 Actinomycetes bacterium
CACATGCTGCCCTTTGCCGGGCCCGACGGCGACGCCTGCTTCGAGACCCTGACTACGCTGGGCGCCCTGGCGCTGCTCACGGAGCGGGTGCGCATCGGGGCGCTCGTAAACGGGGTGCTTTACCGCGACCCGGCGACGCTGGCCAAGGCCGCTGCACAGGTGGACCGGATGACGGGCGGCCGGCTGGACTTCTCGCTCGGCGCGGCGTGGGCGGAGCGCGAGTTCCGTGCCTACGGCTTGGGTTTTCCCTCGCTTGCCGAGCGCTATGCCCGGTTGGAGGAGGCGCTCGAAGTGGTCACCGCCCTCTGGTCGGCGCCTCGCACGACATTCAGCGGACGCTACTACCGCCTCGAGGACGCGCCCTGCGAGCCCAAGCCGGCCCAGGTGCCGCTGCCGGTGACCATCGGCGGCTCCGGGCTCGGTTCGCTGCGGGTCGCGGCCCGTTTCGCCCACCGGCTCAACCTCATCGGCGGGCCGGGGTACTGCGCCGAGCGTTGGGCCAGGTTCGAGCGGCTGTGCTCCGAGCGTGGCCGCGACGCCGCCGAGGTGGAGCTGTCGGTCCATCCTGTGCTGGCCGTCGACAGTACCGAGGGCGGCGCCCAGGCGCTGGCCTCGCGCCTCGCCGCCTCCAACGGTGGCGAGCCGGGCGAGCCCGGGGAGGGATGGCTCACCGGGACGCCGGGCACGGTGGCGGCTCAGATCCGTCGCTACACGGATGTCGGTGTGAGCCATTTCGTCTTCGCCCTGCCGCCCCCGTTCGAACTGGACCACCTCGCACTTTTCATGCAGGAGGTGGCGCCGGCCTTCATGTGACCGGGGCCGGAGGCAGGGGGCCGGTCACCGCGTTCTCGGCCCTGGCGGTGCCAGCGCTAGAGGGGTCAGGTCAAGCTGGGTATGGCTCTCGGCTGCCTGGCCCTCGCCGGCGGTGAGGGCTTCATGGCGCCATGGGTCGCCATCACGTCGGCGGGCGGGAGAGGGCGCGCCAGCAGGAAGCCCTGGCCCGCGTCGCAACCCAGGGCGGTCAGCTCCCCCAGCTGGCGGTGGGTCTCGATGCCTTCCCCGATGACCGACATCCCCAGGGCATGGGCCATGGCCGTAATGGCGCCGATGATCTCGCGGTCGCGGTCGCTGCCGCCTATGTGGTCGACGAAGGAGCGGTCGATCTTCAGGATGTCGACGTTGAGCCGTTGCACGTGCGCGAGCGTCGAGTAGCCGGTGCCGAAGTCGTCGAGGGCAAGGCGGACGCCGAGCTCCGACAGGGTGCCGAGCGTCGAGGCGGCTTCGCCGATCTCGCCGACAAGGGCTGTCTCGGTTATCTCCAGGCACAGTTGGGTGGGGGCTATGCCGTGCCGCCTGACCGCCCCCGCCACCCTTTCGACCAGGCTGCCGTCGGACAGCTGGCGTCCCGAGACGTTGACGGCGATGGAGAACGAGCTCGGGCAGGTCCCGGTGGCCATCCATTCGGCCAACTGCCGGCAGGCCTCGTCGAGGACGAAGGTGTCGATCAGGCCGATCAGGCCTCGCTCCTCGGCCAGGGGGATGAAGTCGCCAGGAAGGACCAGGCCCTTTTCGGGGTGCTGCCAGCGCACCAGGGCCTCCGCTCCGCGCAGGGACTGGTCTTCGAGGCCGAAGAGCGGTTGGTAGAGCAGGAAGAACTCGTGGCGCTCGATGCCATTGCGCACCGCCTCGTCGAACTCGTGAGTGGCGACGGCGCGGCTGCGCAGGTGGGCGTCGAAGACCCTGAAACCGTCCCGGCCGGCTGCCTTGGCCTCGTACATGGCTATGTCCGCCTGCTGGAGCAGGGCGCCCGGGTCGGCCAGCGGGTCGCCGGTCACCGTGATCCCGAGGCTGGCGGTAACGGTCAAGTCGTGGCCGTCGTCTACGAACTTGGCGCTCACGGCCTGCACGACACGGCTGGCGATGAGCCGCACGTCGTCGTCCTCTCGCAGTGAGCTGCACAGCAGGACGAACTCGTCCCCGCCGAAGCGGGCCACGGTGTCGCCTCTCCTGCAGATGCGGGTGAGCCTCCTGGCCACCTCGACCAGGACGCGGTCCCCGGCCTCGTGCCCAAGGGAGTCGTTTATCCCCTTGAAGTTGTCGAGGTCGATGAACAGCAGCGCCACCCGTCCGTGGGCCCGGTCGAGCGCTGCCAGGGCCTGGGACAGCCGGTCCATGAGCGCCAGGCGGTTGGCCAGGCCGGTTACGGCGTCGTGCAGGGCCTGATGGGCCAGCGCCTGCTCGGCCAGGACCTGGGCGGTGACGTCGCGCGAGATCCCGAAGGTGCCGATGATGTTGCCATCGTCGTCGCGCAAGGGGAGCTTCGTGGTTGCCACCCAGGCGTCGGGACGGTCGTGGAACGTCTCCTTTTCGACCTTGGCCACCATCGGCTCGCCGGTCTGGATGATGCGCTGCTCGTCGGCATAGGCGGCGGAAGCATGCTCATCGCTGAAGAAGTCGAAGTCAGATTTTCCTATCACGCCGCCCATCTCGGTGCAGTGGGCCTGTTCAGACAGGAAGCTGTGGCTGACCAGCAGGAACCGGCTGTACCTGTCCTTGAAGAAGATCCGCTCGCCAGGCATGGCGAGCAGGTTGCGCATGCACAGGCGTTCGAGCTCGCCCGATGGCGCGGGGGCGTCCGCTGCCTGTCGCGGTGCCGGGGCGGCTGCCCGGCTGGCCTTGCTGGCGCGCTGTTCGGCCAAGGTTTCCTCCTGACCTCTACACATCGGCCTGCAAGCGGGCAACCTGAGCGGGCGCCGGCTCGTGGGCTGGGATGTGGCATGCCACCGCCACAATGGGCGGCTCGGACGTCCCCGGGCCGCTCAGTAGTCGATGCCCTTGGCCGCCCTGATCCCGGCCTGGAAGGCGTGCTTCACGTTGCGCATCTCGGTCACGGTGTCGGCCAGTTCTACCAAGGAGGCCGGTGCGTCCCGGCCCGTGAGGAACACGTTGACCTGTGCCGGGCGGCCCGACAGGGCTGCCAATAGGTCCTCTTCGGGGATCCAGCCCCAGTTGACGGGGTAGGTGACCTCGTCCAGGACGACCAGGCGGAAGCGCCCCGACATTATGGCGTCACGGGCCACGGACCAGGCCTGCCTGGCAATGTCGGCCGAGCGTCCCAGGTCGTCCGAGTCCCAGGTGAACCCGTCCCCCAGGGTGTGCCACTCGACCCCGAGCTGCGACAGCGCCCGGGCTTCGCCGGAGGCCCACTTGCCCGACTTCACGAACTGGACGACGCATACCGGCCAACCGCGCTCGACCGCACGCAGGGCCGTTCCCATGGCGGCGGTGCTCTTGCCCTTCCCGTCGCCGGTGGCCACCAGGACCAGGGACGGTGCTCGACGCAGTGCAGGGGCCGGGGCTTGCAGCGGTGGCTGGCTCATATCGATGACCTCGTTCCATTGGGGTGGGGAAGTACCGCCTGCCCGGCGGGCGCCGTGGCGGCTTCGGCGTAGACCGCCGGCTGGGTCAGAGGGCGCACCGGGACGACTACCGGCCCGTGACTGCCGGTGACGACCTCGACAGTGGCGCCGAAATAGCGAGATACGGTCGCAGGGCGTAGGACCTGGTCCGGTGGCCCGTAGGTTGCAACCCGGCCGTCGTGGAGTAGGAGGATTGCCTCCGCGTACTGGGCTGCGAG
>JAKACE010000338.1 GCA_021821705.1 Actinomycetes bacterium
AGGGGAGCCGGGCCGGGGGGATGGGTTCCGGAGAGATCCGGCCTGGGACCTGGGGCGGGGCCTGCCACAGTCGGCGCCGAGACGTCTCGGGCCCATCACATCGAACGTGGCAGTGGTAGCGGGCTCTGGGGTGCTCCCCCGCCAGCCCGGTGGCCCACTACTTGCGGCCCGGTGGCCCCGCCCGCCTGCTCGGCCTACCGACCCAACCTTGCCTGCCTACTTGCGGCCCGTCACCGAGGGCACCGCTGTGTGCTCACGCACGGTCTGCGGCAGGCTGCCACCCACACGCGAGGGCATGCCCCTGCGGCTGCGGGCGATACGGCGGCGCTCCCGCTCCGAAGCTCCGCCCCAAACACCGTGCTCGATGTGGTTTTCAAGGGCATACTCGAGGCACGGCCCCTTCACTGGGCACTCGGCGCAGTAGTGGCGGGCCACCTCCACACCAACCCCATCGCTGGGGAAGAAAACCTCGGGGGGAAGTTCCCGGCACCGCCCCTGCACCATCCAGGAAGTATCCACATCGACCTCCGTGCGACACGCGTCGCGCTCTGACATCTGTCCAACACACCGCATTGCCCCTCCCCCGTTCCCTGGCGGGCTGGAGGTCAGTCAGAGCACAGGAAGGACGCGGCCTCGTTTACTCTACAGTACCGCCGCTTGTCAAGTTGACAATCGCCCCCGGGCGTTCCCCCGCCTTGGCACGGCCTGCTCTTGACATTATCGCGCCGCTTCGCCCACAATGGTGAAACCTATGCACTCGCACCTCGTGCCGAGCCTGCTCCTTCTTACCTAGACGAGCACCCCAGCCGGTGCTCGTCGAGACCTCCTGTGCCTGTTGGCCAGGAGGTTTTTTCATAGTCAAGGGACCGAAAGGCTGCAGATGACACGCCCCCCCATCACGATCAAGCCGATGCCGTTCCACAAGTACAGTGCCACCCTGCCGCTCGTCCTCGCCGACCGCACATGGCCGTCTCGCCAGGTCACAGCCGGCCCCCGATGGTGCAGCGTCGACCTTCGGGACGGCAACCAGGCGTTGATCGACCCCATGGACCCGCCCCGCAAGCTGGAGCTCTTCGAGACCCTGATAGGGGCGGGCATCAAGGAGATCGAGGTCGGCTTCCCTTCGGCATCGCGCCCGGACTACGAGTTCGTCCGCCACATCGTCGACAACGACCTTATCCCCGAGGACGTCACCATCCAGGTGCTGGTCCAGTGCCGCCGCGAGTTGATCGAACGTACTTTCGAGGCGGTCGCCGGAGCGCCGCGGGCGATAATCCACTTCTACAACTCCACGTCTGAGCTGCAGCGACGGGTCGTGTTCCGCCAGGAGCGCGACGGCATAGTGGACATAGCGACCACGGCCGCCCGCCTGTGCCGCAAGCTCGAGCACGGCTTGGCCGGCACGGAGCTTCTGTACGAGTACTCCCCCGAGAGCTTCACCGGCACCGAGCCCGACTTCGCCCTGGAGATCTGCCGGGCGGTCGCCGAGGTGATCGAGCCCTCCCCCGAGCGGCCACTGGTGCTCAACCTGCCCTCCACCGTCGAGAACTACAGCCCCAACGTCTTCGCTGACGTGATCGAGTGGTTCGGGCGCCACCTGCCGGAGCGCGACTGCTTCGTGCTCTCCGTGCACCCTCACAACGACCGGGGTACGGCGGTGGCCGCTGCCGAGATGGCCCTGCTGGCAGGGGCTGAGCGCGTCGAGGGCACGCTGTTCGGCAACGGTGAGCGGACGGGCAACCTCGACCTGGTCAACCTGGCGCTCAACCTTCTCTCCCAAGGGGTCGACCCCGGCTTGGACTTCCACGACATAGAGGCGGTACGGCGTGTGGCCGAGCACGCCACACGCATGCCGGTCCACCCCCGGCACCCCTACGTCGGCGACCTCGTCTACACCGCCTTCTCGGGCTCGCACCAGGACGCCATCAAGAAAGGCATGGCGGCCCTGGCAGAGGACTACGAGGTCTGGGAGGTCCCCTACCTCCCGATCGATCCCCACCACGTCGGGCGGAGCTACGAGGCGGTCATCCGGGTCAACTCCCAGTCCGGCAAGGGCGGGGTCGCGTACATCATGGAGTCCGAGCACCAGATGGTCCTGCCGCGTCGGCTCCAGATCGAGTTCTCCCAGGCCATCCAGCACGTCACGGAGGACACCGGCACCGAGATGAAGCCGGCACAGATGTGGGAGGTGTTCGAGAAGACGTACCTGGCCCAGGATGCCGGGCTCAGGATGGTCGGCGCCGAGGTGGTGACCGAGCGCTCGGACGGCCCGCACGTCACGGAGCTGACAGCGCAGCTACTCGTCGACGGCGAGCACCGCACCGTGAACGGCAGGGGCAACGGTCCCATCGACGCCCTCGTCGACGCCATGCGTTCGCTCGGGCTGCACATGACGGTGCGCGACTACCACCAGCACGCCATGACCTCGGGCAGCGAGGCGTCGTCCGTGGCCTACGTCGAAGCCGAGTGCGACGGGCGTACGGCCTGGGGGGTGGGGATGGACCCGAGCATCCTGGACGCGTCGCTGCAGGCCGTCACGAGCGCTGCCGACCGCCTACGCCAGTCGGCAGGCGCCGGCGGCTGAAGCTGGGCAGCCCCACCGAGCCAAAGCGCGGGCGGCGTCTATGCTCGGCCCCATGTCCATGCAGCATGCCGAACCAGCCGGCCCGCCCCGAGGCCATGTGAGAGTCGTGTACCTCGGCCCGGTCGCGCCCCACTGGAGGGTCGACTCGGACTTCGGCGACCGCAACCTGATCGAGGAGCTGCGCCAGCGCATCCTCGCCCGGCTGCTCCTGCTACCGCCGCACGACCCCCAGTTCCGGCGCAACCGGGAGCGCATCATCCGCGACGCCGAGCGCGAGAACGTGCTGCTGGACTGGGACCTGGGCATGCCTGAGGGCGACGAGGACGAGCTCGCCGCGCCGCCGGAGGCCTGAGCACACGTCCCTGCGCCGAAGCCGACGCCGCGCCGTCAGCTGGCGCCGGGGAGATGGCAGCACGCAGCGTGGCCCCGCTTTGCGGGCCCTGGGAGGCGATGGCTCGTCCCGCCACAGCGGTAGCGTTGGCGCTGTGCCGGCCCCCGATGAGAACCACTCACCCCGACCCGGCGGTACCGGTGGCGACCGGCCCGTAACTGGCCACGGCGACGGCCGTTACATAAACCGGGAGCTGTCATGGCTCGAGTTCAACCGGCGCGTGCTCTCACTGGCCGGCTCCCCCGCACAGCCGTTGCTCGAGCGTGCCAAGTTCCTTGCCATCTTCTCGAGCAACCTGGACGAGTTCTTCCAGGTGCGCGTCGCCGGCCTCAAGGACCAGCTGGCCGCCGGGCTGGCGGCCACCTCGACCGGAGGGCTGTCCGTCTCCGGCCAGCTCCGGGCCATACGGCGCGAGGTCCAGGACGTCCTGGCCGAACGGGCCCGCATCTACAACCACGAGCTGCTGCCCGAACTGGCGCGCCACGGCACGCGGCTGGTGCCCTGGTCGTCGCTCGGACCGGCTGACATGGCCTACGCCGAGTCGGTGTTCGAGTCCCAGATGTTCCCGGTGCTGACGCCGCTCGGCGTCGACCCGGGCCACCCGTTCCCCTACATCTCCAACCTGTCGCTCAACCTCGCC
>JAKACE010000339.1 GCA_021821705.1 Actinomycetes bacterium
GGCCGCGTCACGTTCGGCCACCAGTGCCTCCACCTTTTGGTCCACCTCGGCGGCGCGAGCGCTCAGGGCCAGCCCGAGGGCGCACTCGCTGCACTCCCGCACGGCGGTGGCCAGCGCCGGGGCGCGGCCCGGCGAACTGCGGGCCGTCCTGACCGCACCCATGAGCACCGCCAGGGCACCCGGCGTGTCGAAGTCGTCGTCGAGGCGGGCCTTGAAACGCTCGACGACCTCGGCATCGGCGGCAGCCTCCGGCAGGCCCCGTGTTTCCCACGCGAAGTTGTCCAGGCGGCGCACAGCACCTCGGGCCGACTCCAGGGACTGCTCGCTCACCGACATCGGCGAACGGTAATGGGTCTGCAGGACCAGGTAGCGCAGCACCCTGGCGTCGTAGCTGTCGAGCAGCTCGGGCAGCGACAGGCCGTTGCCGACCGAGCGGCTCATCTTCTCGCCCTGGTCGTCGACGAGCATTCCGTTGTGGGCCCACCGGCGGGCGAAGGTGTAGCCGGCGGCGACGGCCTGGGCTCGTTCGTTCTCGTGGTGGGGGAATGACAGGTCGAGGCCGCCGAGGTGCAGGTCGAAGCCTTCCCCCAGTAGGTCGAGGGACATGACGACGCACTCGGTGTGCCAACCCGGCCGTCCCGGGCCCCACGGCGACGGCCACGCCGGCTCGCCGGCCTTGGCGTACTTCCACAGCACGAAATCCAGTGGCGAGCGTTTCCCCGCCTCCCCCGCCTCCACCCGGGCCCCGCTGCGCAGCGTGGCCAGGTCCTGGCGGGCCAGCAGCCCGTAGCCCGGTACGGCGTCGGTGGAAAAGTAGACACCGTCGCCCGCCTCGTAAGCGGCACCCCGGCGCACGAGCTCGCCGACCAGTGCCACCATCTTTTCGACATAAGCCGTCGCGTGGGGCACCTCGTCCGGCGGCTGGACACCGAGGCGGGCCATGGTCTGGCGCCATAGCGCCTCGTAGCGGGCAGCCACGTCCTCGGTGCCGGTGCCCTCCTCCTCGGCCTTGGCGATGATCTTGTCCTCGATGTCGGTGACGTTGGACACGAAGTGCACCCGCAGCCCCGTCCAGGTGAGATATCGGCGCAGGCTGTCCCATACCAGGTTCACCCTGGCGTGGCCGAGGTGGGGCACGCCCGCCACGGTGGGCCCGCACAGGTAGACGGACAGCTGCCCGGGCAGGCGGGGTTCGAGGGGCGCGACCTCACCCGTCGCCGTGTCCAACAGAGCGAGCATACGAAGTACCGTAGCTGGATCATGTCCGACAGCACGCCCACACGCGGCCCCGGCGCGGCTGCGACCGAGGCTGGCGGCGGTTGGCGCCGGCCAGGCGCCCCCGAGCGCCCCTCTCTCGAAGGTCTGGAGCGCAACTGGTCCAAGCGCTGGGCCGATGCCGGGACGTACCGCTTCGACCCGACGGCACCGCGCCAGCGGGTCTTCTCGGTCGACACCCCGCCCCCGACCGTCAGCGGTTCACTGCACGTCGGCCACGTCTTCTCCTACACCCACACTGACACGATCGCCCGCTTCAAGCGCATGCGAGGCTTCTCGGTCTGGTACCCGATGGGCTGGGACGACAACGGGCTGCCGACCGAGCGCCGGGTCCAGAACTACTACGGCGTACGCTGCGACCCGGCTCTGGGCTACCAGCCGGGCTTCTCGCCGCCCGCCGAGGGCGGCCTCGCCAAGGGCGAGCAGCCCGTCCCTGTCAGCCGGCCCAACTTCATTGAGCTGTGCGAACGGTTGACGGCCGAGGACGAGAAGGTCTTCGAGGAGCTGTGGCGCCTCCTGGGCCTGTCGGTGGACTGGAGCGCTCTGTACACCACCATCGGCCACCGCGCCCGGGCCGTCTCGCAGCGGGCCTTCCTACGGTTGCTCGCCAAAGGTGAGGCCTACTCCGCCGAGGCGCCGACCCTCTGGGACGTCGACTTCCGCACCGCCGTCGCCCAAGCGGAGCTGGTGGACCGGGAGCGGCCCGGCGCCTACCACGCATTGCGCTTCCATCGCCCAGACGGTACGGACCTGCTCGTGGACACGACGCGGCCCGAGCTGCTGGCCGCCTGTGTGGCCGTCGTGGTGCACCCAGACGATGACCGCTACCGGGCCCTGGTGGGGACGTCCGTCACGACACCGCTGTTCGGGGCCACGGTTCCCGTGCTGGCCCATGGTCTCGCCCAGCCGGACAAGGGCACGGGAGCCGCCATGGTCTGCACCTTCGGCGACACCACCGACGTCACCTGGTGGCGCGAACTGGGCCTGCCGGTGCGCGCCGTAATAGGCCGGGACGGCCGGTTCGTGCCCACGGCTCCCGACGGGTTGAGCCCCGCCGGCACCCAGGCCTACGCCTCCCTGGCGGGCAGGACGGTGACCGCCGCCCAGCGCCAGGTGGTGGAGCTGCTGAGGCAGAGCGGTGAGCTGCAAGGCGAGCCAAGGGCCGTGCTGCACTCGGTCAAGTTCTACGAGAAGGGTGACCGACCGCTCGAGATAGTCACCAGCCGGCAATGGTGGATCCGCACGATGGCGCACAAGGACGCCCTGATGGAGCTGGGCCGGCGGCTGGAGTGGCACCCGCCCTTCATGCAGGCCCGCTACGAGGACTGGGTCACCGGGCTCAACAGCGACTGGCTGGTGAGCCGGCAGAGGTTCTTCGGCGTGCCGTTCCCGGTCTGGTACCCACTCGGCCAGGACGGGCGCCCCGACTACGACTCGCCCTTGGTCCCGGCCGAGGACGAGCTGCCCGTCGACCCCACGACGGACGTCCCTACCGGCTATCGGCCGGACCAGCGCGGCATCCCTGGTGGCTTCGTCGCCGAGGTCGACGTGATGGACACCTGGGCGACCTCGTCGCTGTCGCCCCAGATCGCCGGCGGGTGGGAGGACCCTGCAGCAGGTGAGCGGTGGTCCCACGTTTTCCCCATGGACCTGCGTCCTCAGGCCCACGACATCATCAGGACGTGGCTCTTCTCGACGGTGGTGCGCTCCTACCTCGAGCACGGAACACTGCCCTGGGCGCACGCCGCCATCTCCGGCTGGATCCTCGACCCGGACCGCAAGAAGATGTCCAAGTCCGTGGGCAACGTGGTCACCCCCCAGGACCTACTGGACCGCCACGGTTCGGACGCCGTGAGGTACTGGGCGGCCTCCGGTCGCCCGGGCACCGATACCGCCTTCGTCGAGGACCAGATGCAGGTCGGGCGCAAACTGGCGAACAAGATCCTCAACGCCTCGAAGTTCGTCCTCAACCCGAGGCTCTGGACGTCGCCGGGCAGGGCCGAGCCGAGCCCGGCAGAGGCGGCGACGTTGGCCGCGGTGGCGGCGGCCAACCCCCAGGGCGCTGTCGAGGCGGTGGACGTCGCCCTGTTGCGGAGCCTCAGCGCTCTGGTCGAAACGGCCACCCGGGCCTTCGAGGACTACGACTACGCCCGCGCCCTCGAGCGCACGGAGACCTGGTTCTGGGAGTTCTGTGACCACTACCTGGAGCTGGTCAAGACCAGGGCTTATGGCGAGATGGGGCCGAGGAGGGCGGCATCGGCCCGCACGGCCCTCTCGGTGGGCCTGTCCGTGCTGCTGCGCCTGTTCGCCCCGCTGCTCCCGTTCGTGACA
>JAKACE010000340.1 GCA_021821705.1 Actinomycetes bacterium
GTCTCTGGATGATGTAATATGTAACTATATCCGGTCCTCAGCTCTGGCGGTACAGTCGCCAGGTGCCGATCAAGGGACGGCCGGCTGGTGCGGGTGTGACGCCGGCTGACGGCCGCCCCCATCAGCCTTCGTGGGAGCTCGGCCAAGAGCCCTGCCCCTCCGAGGCGGAGCTGTGCGGCCCAGCCCAGGGCCCGTGTGCCCGGCCCGACGAGGTCCCGGTGGACCTCGACGGCCTCGGACCGGTCGAGCGGGCGCAGGCGCTGGCAGCACTGACTGCTCGCTTTGCCGCCTCGTACGTGCGCGCTACCGGCAGCCGTGGCAACGTCCTTTCCTACCCTCGGGTACGCGCCCTCGAAGTGCTGGCAGCGGGCCCGGCCATCATGAAGGACCTCGCCGGCGCCCTCGGGACCACGCCGCGCAACGTGACTGCGATGGTCGACGCCCTCGAGCACGGCGGCCTGGTGACGCGCCTGCCCCACCCCAGCGACAGGCGGGCGACCCTCATCCAGCTGACCGAGCTGGGCAGGACCGAGCTGAGACAGGCCCGGCTCGTCGCCCTGGAGCGGGTGACGTCGCTGTTCGGCGGGTTGACGCTGGCCGAGCAGAAGCAGTACGCCCAGACGCTGGGGCAGCTGCTCAGCGCTCTGTGCCACCCGCCTGTGGCGTAAGGCTCCCGGGCGCCCCCTGGGACGATCCGGTACTGTCTCAACATGGTGGCCGGCACCCGGGCACGGGGCAACGAGCGTAGACCGCCGGCGTGGTCGGGCGACGGGATGGCCGTCGACGGGCCGGGCCCGGCGTCCCTCCTGCCTGGCCAGGCACTTACCGTCGCGACGGCTGGCGCCTGCGCTCCCCCGCCGCCGGCGGGGCCCCCCTGCGCGCCGGCTGACCGGGGCAGGGCGGCCCATGGCGGCTGGCCTCCTGCCCTCGCAGGGCACGGACCGGCACGCCTCGGCTGACGACAAGGAGAAGACGGCGATGGTGGCAGAAACCGCAGAACACAAAGTCGAGACGCTCAGCTGGGAAACGTTCGGCCAGGCGAGCCGCCAGCTGGCCCAGAAGATCGCCGACGACGGTTACGAGGCGGACCTGATGGTGGCCATAGCCCGGGGAGGCCTCCCCGTGGGCGGGGCGCTCGCCTACTCGCTGGGCATGAAGAACTGCGCCGCCATCAACGTCAAGTTCTACACCGGGATCGGGACGCGCCTCGACGTCCCCGTCCTGCTGCCCCCTACGCCTCCCCTGGTCGACCTGGCCGGCCTGAAGGTCATCGTGGCCGACGACGTCGCCGACTCCGGTGACACCATGGCCATGGTGGTCGACCTGCTCCGCCCACACGTCGCCGACCTGCGCACGGTCGTGCTGTACCACAAGCCCTGGTCGGCCGTCGTACCCGACTATGCCTGGGCAACGACCCGGGACTGGATCCACTTCCCCTGGGACGAGCCGCCCGTCGTCGCCAGGCCCCGGGCCTGATCCCGAGCGGGCCCCGCGCCGAGCCGGGGGCCCGCCGAGCGGGGTCACGCTCGTGACTATGAAACCGGGGGCTCTGCAGTGAGCAGGCCACGCAGCCGGTGGTCAACACAGGCTCGCTCTACCAGTAGCACCCCTCCCAGCTGTATGAACCCTCGCAAGAGCATCCTGGTGCGCCTGGGCCCGGCCGTGCACGACGCGCTCGCCAAGTGGGCCGGCGACGAGCTACGCAGCACCAACGCCCAGATCGAGTTCCTCCTCCGCAAGGCCCTGTTCGATGCGGGCCGGTTGCCCTCGGGCACCCGGGAGATGCGGCGCCCAGGCCGGCCGCCGGGACGCCCCGGGCCCGAGTAACCCAAAACCTCCACACCATGCGGCAAGTTGGACGGCGTCGTATTCCCAAGTGCGAACCGCTGAACCCATGAGCCGGCCTCATCGACGAGCTCGGATGTCCCTCGCGTACAGTGAGCGGCATGGGGCTCGACTCGCGCGCCTACGAGCGTCCTGAGCCGTTCGAGCACGGGATGCTACCCGTGGGCGGTGGCCAGGAAATCTACTACGAGATAAGCGGCAACCCCGAGGGCAAGCCGGCCGTCACCCTGCACGGCGGCCCTGGCAGCGGCCACTCGGCCAACACCCGGCGCCTCTTCGACCCGGTCGCCTACTGCCTCGTGCAGTTCGACCAGAGGGGCTGCGGAGCCAGCACCCCGTCAGTGGCGAGCCCGTCGACCAGCCTGACCCGGAACACTACCGAGCACCTCCTGGCGGACATCGAGGTACTGCGCGAGCACCTCGGCATCGAACAATGGCTCGTGTGGGGGGCCAGCTGGGGAGTGACACTGGCCCTGGCTTATGCCGAGCGCTTCCCTGAGCGGGTCACCGAGATGGTGCTGGCGTCTGTGACCATGACGAGGCCGGCCGACGTTCATTGGCTCTACCATGAGGTCGGTCGCTACTTCCCCGAGGAGTGGGACCGCTTCGCAGCCGGTGCAGGTTACGCCGACGACCTCGTAGCCGCCTATGACCAGCTCCTCAACCACTCCGGTAACACGGGCGTCGCCGGGAGGGCGGCTGCGTCATGGTGTGCGTGGGAGGACGCCGTCGTGTCCCTGGAGCCTGGATGGTCGCCGCACCCGCGCTACCGGGACCCGCGTTTCCGTATGACTTTTGCCCGCCTGTGCGCGCATTACTTCGCACACGCCGGCTTCATCGAGGACGGGCGGCTCCTCGCCGAGGCCCACCGGTTGCGGGGCATCCCCGGGGTCATGGTCCACGGCCGCCTCGACCTGGGCGGGCCGGCCGACGTCCCCTGGCTACTGGCGCGCGCCTGGCCCGGCTCCGAGCTGCACTACGTGGGGACCGGCCATGCTGGTGGGCCCACGATGACAGAGCGCATGCTGGACGCCCTGGACGCCTTCGCCACCCGCATGTAGCGCTGCCCCGGGTTCCTTCCGACGGTGAGCGAGCGTCACCCGTTCCCGCTGCGCGGCTCTGGCACCCGTAGCCGGTAGCGGTGCTGTCGACCCTGACCGGGCCGCCCGGTCCAGCCAGGAGCCGGCACTCACGTTCACCCCCTCTCGGGCACGGCCGTGACGAAGTCGATCAGCGCCTCGACCGCTCCCACCAGTGCCGGCTCCAGGTCGGCGTAAGTACGGGCGCAGGACAAGAGCTTCCTCCACAGGACCGTGGGGGACGGCTCGCCGAGAGCCTCGCAAATGCCTTCTTTCCATGCTCGCCCCGGCGGCACCACCGGCCAGGCCTCGATCCCGAGCGCCCGGGGGCGCACCGCCTGCCACACGTCGACGAACGGGGTCCCAAGTATGTGCACGTACGGACCGGCCAGTTGGGCCGCCACCCGTGACTCCTTGCTCCCGGGAACGAGGTGGTCGACGAGCACACCGAGGCGGGCATCGGGGCCCGGGCGCAACTCCGCCAGCACATCGGCCAGGTTGTCAAGGCCGTCCAGGCGCTCGACCACCACGCCGTCCACCCGCAGGTCGTCACCCCAGACCTTCTCCACCAGTTCGGCGTCGTGCACCCCTTCGACCAGGATGCGGCTCGCCCGCGCAGTACGGGCGCGCGCTCCCGGCACGGCGAACGAACCCGAGGCGGTGCGCCTCGTGGCCGCC
>JAKACE010000341.1 GCA_021821705.1 Actinomycetes bacterium
GGCCAGGACGTCATGGTGCGGCCCTGGGCCCGTCCGGCCTCGACGATGCTCCAGGGCCCGTGGCAGATCGCGGCCACCGGCTTGCCCGAGTCGAACAAGGCCCTCACCAGGTTGACCGCTCTGGGGTCAGTACGCAGTTGGTCGGGGTTGGCCACCCCGCCCGGGAGCACGAGCGCGTCGAAGTCCTCGGCCCGGGCCTCGGCCGTGGTCATGTCGACCGGGAAGGTGCCCGCCTTGTCCAGGTGGTTGAAGGCCTGGATCTTGCCCGCCTCGGGGGCCACGAGGACGGGTTGGCCTCCCGCCTCGTCGACCGCCTCCCAAGGGCTGGTCAGTTCAACCTGCTCCACCCCCTCGTTCGCCACCAGGAAGGCGACGCGCCTGCCTCTGAGTTCACTTGCCATCACGAGAGCTCCTTTGCTGTGCACATGCGGCGTTCATGGCCAGCGGCCTACCCGCCGGGATGCACCTCGACACCTCGGGCCCTGGGGGTGGCGGCTGAGCTGGGGACAGGCGAGGCCCCATGGTTCAAGCACGGCCGGCCCAGGACCGATAACTGCTCCGTGGAGGTACCTCGGGCCCCGGCGTCGGCGCCGGACGAGCTCGGCGAACGCGGGACCGGCGCGCCGGGTGGCGTGCCGTCCTCCGGCACCGCCTACGCCCCACCCGTGTGGCCGTCGCCTACCTGGCCGCCGCCGGCCAGGCCTGTACCCAGGTCGGCGTCCCCGACCTGGCCGCTGCCCCCCGGTCCTGCGCCCACGTCCCCACCGGCCTGGGAACCGCCGGCCTGGGCGCCACCCGCATGGCCGGCGCCATCCGGGCGCGGCGAGCGACGCCCCCGCTCCGGCAAGGGCCTCGCCCTGCTGGCAGGTGCAGCCGGCGCGGCCGTCGTGGCCGGCGCCATCGCCTCAGCTGCCGGTGGCGGCGCGCCGGGAGCACCCGGCCGGTGGGCCGCTACCTGGTTCGCCGGAGGTGTACCTGTCACCTGGCAGGCCACGGGCGCCGTCAAAGTCGGCGGCGGCCTGGTCCTGGAGGCGGCATGGCGCACTCCTGGCCCGGTTGCCGACGGGTTCTTCCCCTGCGTCTACATCGTGCGGCTCACCCAGCCGGCGGCGGAGGGCATTTCGACCCGCCAATGGCTGCTGGAGGAGGCCGCCGCGGCCGCCGCCGTGGGCTGGCCGGCGCACCGGCAGCAACTGGACGACGGCTCGCCTGCCCTGGTTGTCGAGGTTCCGGCCTCGATCGGGAGCGACCCGTTGTCCAGCCACGTGACGATAAGTGCCTTCCGGGTCTATGCCCGCCGTGGCAGTGGTTACTACAGGCTGACCTTCATGGCGTCGTTCAAGGACTATCCGGCGGAGGAACCGCAGGTCGCCCCGGTGCTGGGACGCTTCCGAGGTACGCCCTGAGCGCGCCCAGCCGACCAGCCGGTCCGCCGTCATGCCGAGCCGTGCCCGTGGCGACCTTGTCGCCGTGCAAAGCACATGTCGAAAAGGCGGCCGCCTACCACCGCAAGGGGATAGGGCAGCGACGACCTCCGGGGTCCCTGCGCCTCGGAGCCGGCCGTTGCCCGAGGTACACTCTCGCCGGCAGCTACATCGTCAGACGAATTGGGAGCGTGACTGTGAGCACCCGCCTCTCGCAGCGATTGGTCCCCATCTCGGCGCTTTTCCTGCCGGCGGTCATGGCAACCGGGCTGATGCCAGCCGGCACCGTTGCGGTGCCCACTGGTCGGGCCCCGGCCAACGTGACAGCCCATGCGACATCGTTGCCCGAGCCGCAGCTGGTTGCCACCTCGGCAGTTTCGGCGCCCATGGTCGCGTCCGGCCCGCAAGGGGCGGTCCGACCGGGGCTGGCCATGGCATGGAAGGTGGCGTACAAGACCTCCAATTTCAGTTTCACCGGCTCCGCTGCCGGCAACGGGGTGCCCAGGGTGAGTTGCGCCACGCCGACGCTGTGCGTCCTGCCCGTCTCCGCTGCCGGCGGGGCTGTGACGTTCCTCGTCGGCAACCCCAGGACGGGAACCTTCGGCGCCACGGCGGCCCTGCCGGCTTCAGCCGCCGTCCTGAGCATCCAGCAAGTCAGCTGTCCCACGTCCAAGCTGTGCGTGGCGATGGACGGTAGCGGCAACGTGTTCTATACGACCGACCCGGCACCGAGGGCACATTGGTCGCGCACGGCGACCGGCCTGCTTGCCCAGGCAACCTCGACGTGGGACCTCGATTGCCCCTCTGCCAAGCTCTGCCTCATAGGCACCGACGGCGGTGAGGGGGGGCCGGCTCTTTGGACCTCGCTCAACCCGCAGGTGCCGGGCTCCTGGCACCAGACAAACCTGCCAAACGGGGCTGAGGTCGTCGCCCTCAGTTGCCTGTCGACCCACTTCTGCCTTGCGGTCGGTTCCACTCCGACCAGCACGGGGCCCTCGGACGTGTGGCTGTCGACGGCGCCCGCCAGTGGGCGCTGGACCGACACCAGGGCCTCGGTGGGCGGCCGGCCGGTGGCCGGTGGCGTCAGTTGCCCGGCAGCGAAGTTCTGTGTCATTGCGTCCTCCGGCAACGTTGTGCAGTCGTCGGACCCGTCGTCGGGCAGGTGGGCCACCGCCGATGTAGCCGCACTGCGCAAGCTCAACGCCTTCGAGGCTCCAGGGATCGGCGACCTGTCATGCCCGAGCCCGGCGCTCTGCGTGGGCGCCCTGCCGAACGGGAACGGGAAGGTGGCGATCTCGACCGACCCCCGCGCCGGCAGGTGGTCGGTGCAGGTTGCCAGCCACGCCTACGAGGTGGCCAGCGTGACCTGCCTGAGCAAGCAGGAGTGCGTGGCTGTCGGGGTGCCGCTGAACGGATCCGAGGGGCTGGCCGTGCTGACCGGGGCAGAGTGAGACTGCTGGGCCCGGCTCCATGCCGCAGGCCAGGTGCCCGGTCGCAGGGGCACGGCGCCAGGTCCGTCAACCGCCCTCCTCACCTCCGGCACTGGCGGACGGCAAGGCCGGCAGCAGGGGTCGACGGTCCGATGCCAGGCGCCGCGGGCTGACCACGGCCCGGCGTAGGCCGAGCCTTGCCGTCGACCTCACCAGCAAGAGGGCGCCGAGGGGCAGGCCCACCAGGACCAGGGCCGGGTCGGCCAGGCCGACCAGGGCCGCCCCACCGACCTCGGCCAGCAGCAGTGGGCCGGCTAAGAGCAACCTGCGCAGGCCGAGGCCGATGGCGAGCGACCACAGCTCGGGCAGGCTCATGGTGGGCCGGCGCGCCCACAGTGCCAGGACGACGCTCCCGCCCATGATCGCAGCTACCAGGCCAGCGACCCCGAGCCCGAGGCAGATCCAGGCCATGGGCGAGCCACCACGGGCGAAGTAGTGCACCTCGTCGGCGCCCAGAGCACCAGCCACGAGCGGTGCGCCGATGGCGGCCGTCGTACGTAGCCTCGGGCCGGCCCTCATGGCGCGGAAGAACTCACGCACGACCCGCTCCTCGTTGCCCTCGATCCAGCTGTCAAGGGCCACCATCCCGGCGTCGAGGGCGATCGGTAGGGTCACGACCGGGACCGACACGACCACCATTACCAGGTTGAGGCTGAGGAAATTGAAGCAGGCCCGCAGTGC
>JAKACE010000342.1 GCA_021821705.1 Actinomycetes bacterium
CAGACGCGCCCGTCAAATCCTCCGCGCTCGGCCCGTTTGGAGAGCCTTCGCGCTTCCACGGCCCCCCATCCGATGCCGTCAAGGGTGGCGAGGGCCATAAGGACTTCGACGGCGTCCGCCAGCTCCTCCTCTACCCGCTCCAGGGACGTCGCGCCCAACAGCTCTTCCACCTCTTCGGCGAGCTTGGCCCGCAGGGCGGGACGGTAGGCCTCCTCGGAGAGCACAGAGGACTCAGGGCTGCCCCCGGCCTCGCGGATGATTTCGGGGATGCGGTCCCGGACAAGCTTCCCATCGCCTTGGGCGTTGGTCATGCCGATTACCTTGCCAGACAGGAGGTGGCCCCGGTGCCCACTCGACTCTCCCAGTTCGTCAACGTCACCCCCACCAGGGAGAACTACCTGCGCGGCGTCGTCCTGTTCGGCCTTAACTCGGCCAGCTACAAGTTCGCCCTGGCCAAGAGCCTGCTCGAGCTCGGTGACGGAAGGCGCGAGGCCATATCGCTCGTCGATCTGGCCGAGCCGTTCTCCCGTCACGTCTGCGAGCACCTGCGCCGCGCCCCGCGCCAGGCCACCTCGGTCGGTAGCCGGTTCCTCGACGCCTGCCGGAGCTTCAATGACGGCTCGCTCGACCACGACCGGCTCATCGCCGTGACGGTCAAGCTCGGCTTCAACAATGTGATCGACGCTTTCCACGCTCTGCGCCAAGCCGACCTGCCGGTCCGGTTCTTCGTGGACGAACGGCGGTCAGCAAGCCCTGGCATCCGCCTGACCGGTGACCTGTTCGCCCTGGCCGCCAGGGGCTCGGCCCAGGCCCTGGCCGAGGTCGAAGCCCGCTGGCGGCTAGTAGAGACGGCGTGGTCGCTGGAGATCTCTCGGTCGCTCGTGGCCTACGACAGCGCTACGGAGCAGTTGGTGCCGGCATCCCATAGGGCGCCGCTCGTCAGCGCCCGCGACGCCCTCAACGGCTACCAGAAGGGGGCCTGCTTCTACTGCTACGGGCCGGTCAGCACGGTGGCGAAGGGGCTCGGGCTCGCCGAGGTCGACCACCTCTTCCCCCACCACCTCCAGCGCCTCGGGCTGGCCGCCGACCTCGACCAGGTCTGGAACCTCGTCCTGGCCTGCCAGGGCTGCAACCGCGGGCCAGGTGGCAAGTCCGACAAGACCCCGCACCTGGACTATGTGGCGCGCCTCGAGCAGCGCAACGAGTACCTGATCGAGAGCCATCACCCGCTCCGCGAGACGCTCATGGCCCAGACCGGGCTGACAGCCCCCGAGCGGCACCGCTTCCTGCAAGACAAGTACTACATGTCCAGGACCAACCAGATCGCTGTGTGGCGTACCGCGGCGGTGGGGGATCCCGCCCTCTGACCTCGTCAGCGGTGAAGGTCGCACAGTGTGCAGAGTGGCCGAGGTCTCCCGGCCACGGCAGCGACCTTGCTCAAGCCGAGACGTTGCATCGCTTCGCCTACGCCCAGACGGATACTAGATACGACAACGGCTCGGCTTCGGCACTTGTGGGGCGCTCCATAACCCCCACAGGAGCGCCGCTGAAGCTGCCGTGCTACACGGCCTTCTGTCCGGCACTCCGCGGCGCTCGGGGCGATCTTGTTGGCCCCCACAGGTGGACGCTCGCGCGGAGATTTAGCTGCCGGACCCAGCTCGTCCCTGGAGGTCCTCATAGTGCAGGGCGAGCGGCATCGGTAGGTCCTGGCCGGTGGCGCGGTAGCGGCTCCTGATGCTCTCCCAAGTCCGCTTGAGCGCCGAGGGCGCCTCCGACACCGACGCGGCGTCGAGCTCGAGCCCGTCCAGGACCTCGTCGTCCCGTGAGACGAAGCGGCCGCGCGAGATAGCCCAGCCGGCAAGCTCGGCGTCGCCGCCGGCCACAGCGACCCGGGACAGCTCGAGCGCGGCCTCGTAGATGGCGTTGGCCACCCGTGTCGCTGGCCCCCCTGCCTGCAGCGCCCAACCGAACGAGCCGACCGGCACCCCGGCAAAAGGCGCCCCCCTCACGAGCGACAAGGCTACCGCCAGGTGCAGGGCGCGAGCCGGGGGCTCGGACTTGGCCCGGGCCAGTGCGGCCTCGAAGCGCTCCACGTCGGTGCCGATGCCGACCACCCTGTAACCCGCCGCCCTTGACGCGGGAGGTAGGTGCTCCGCCCCGACCGCCTTCCGTAGGACGCTGGTACGGGTCCACAGCGTGGCGGGCACCCAATCGGTGTCCCGTGCCGTACCGATGTCGGCACGCAGCTCCTCGCTCGTGAAGGTCCGCCCCGGCTCGAGGGCCAGACGTGCGAGCAGCTCGAGCTCGGGGGCGCCCAAGGCGATGACCGAAGCCGGCGCCACGACCAGGCGTGGTGGCCCCAGCACCTGGAGCTCCTTGGCGCCTTCGCCGAGCGGCGGCGCGGCCTCCGGCACAGGGACGACGACGTGGGCCGGGCGCTCGGCCGATGGCGTAGAGGCCGACGTGTCCTGCGAAGGCCTCCGCTGTGCTGCCCGAGCCGGTACGGGTGCCCCGACGGCGGGGGTCGTCGATGCCGGGCCAGCAATGGCCTCGTCGGGACCGGTGGCACGGACGAGGCGCACCTGCCCGACCATGTGGAACATGGCCCCGTCAGGTAGCTCAATGGCGTCGTCGGTGGCGACCGTCGCGCCCGGGCCCGGCCGGCCCGCACGCGCCTCGTCCGGCTCGGCCGCCGATGTGGCGGGCGTCGAGCGTGGGCCGTCGCCATTGGCCCCTCCCGGCCCGCTCGCCGCCACCGTCGTCGCTCCAGCGCGTTGCTCAGCCCCGTTAGCGGTGAGTCGGTGGCTACGCCGCCTCAGCACCAACAAGACGAGCACTGCCACGAGCAGCAACGAGCCGGCCAGGCCCAGCCGCAGCGCTCTTTTGTACACCGAGGACGGAGGTCCGCTGCGCAGCGAGGAGGATGCGGCTTGCGAGGAGGCCCGCGGGGCGCCCTCCAGCTGGTGTGGCCGGGCCCGGCCCTGTGGCACCGAGGTCGTCGCGGGGGCGCTTGTGGTGGCAGCGCTGGGCACGTACGCCGATGGCAAGTAGAGGGTGACCGGAGAGGCACTGACTTTGATGCGTGGGCCCGACAGGGCCCCGGTCTGGATGTCGGCGCCCAGAGGGGGCATGGCCATGCGCACGACAGCGCTGGCGATGTCCGCAGGGACCCGCCAGTAGTAGCTGCCGGCGAAGAGGTCCCCGGGGGCCAGTGGGCCGTGCGGGCTCAGGCGTGCTGCGACCGGCCTCCCGCCCGGCAGTGTGAGGGTGAGGTCGCTGCCTCGCAGCGGTCTCGTGTACGACACGGAGAGCAGCGAACTGCCGGTGGAGAAGCCGAGCGTGCTGCCCGTGACCACCAACCAGGCCTGCGATGGGTTGCCTGGCGTGCGCCCGGTGCCGGGCAAGAAGTACGTGAGCTCGGCCGAGAGCACGACCTGTTGGCTGGCGGTGACCGCAGGGCCCCCCGACGGCGAGGGGACGGACGCTGTGGCCTGGCCCACAGCGCTGGTCCCGCCCTGCCAACTGGTGGGGCTCAGGTACAGGGCCGTCGGCTGGGGCCCGATGCGGTGCCCGACGCTGAACGAGAACTCCTGG
>JAKACE010000343.1 GCA_021821705.1 Actinomycetes bacterium
TACGCGTTGCTCGATAAGCAGCACTGCCCGCCCCGAACCGGCGAGGCGGGTCACGATGCCCTGGAGAACGTTGCGCGCCACACCGGGAGCGAGGTTGGCTGTCGGCTCGTCGAGGACCATGACTCGTGGCTGGGCCATCAGTGCCCGGCCGATGGCCAGCATCTTGCGCTCCCCACCGGACAAGGACCGCGCCGTACGCTTGCGCAACCTGGCCAGCGGCGGGAAGAGCTCGAAGATCTCCTCCTGGCGGCCCGCTATATCCTGCTTGGGCACGCGGTAGGCACCCATCTCCAGGTTTTCGGCCACAGTGAGCGGCCCGAAGACGTCCCGCACCTGGGGGACATAGCCAATACCCCCCATGGTGCGGTCTTCCTCACTCTTTCCCGTCACATCCCTGCCGGCCATTACGACTCGGCCCCTCAAGGCCGGGAGCTCCCCGGTTATGGCCTTTACGAGTGTGCTCTTGCCCGCCCCATTCGGCCCCATGACGAGCACGACTTCACCCAAGCCGACTTGGATGCTGATGTCCTGGACCACCGGGACCCGGTTGTAGCCCGCACTGAGCTCATGGGTGCTCAGGTACGCGCCGGGCCTCTTGCCCTGCACCTCGACCGTCACCATCTGTTGCTCCCTTCTCCGTGCAGGTTAGCCGAGGTAGGCGGCCTGGACCGCAGGGTCCCCGACGACTTCCTCATAGGTACCCGAGGCAATGAGCTTGCCCAGGGCCATAACGTTGACTCGGTCGCACAGCTGTCTGACGACCTCCAAGGCGTGCTCGACGATCACAAGGGCGATGCCCTCGTCCCGCAACGACTGCAGGTCGGAGACCAACCGGTCCACCAGGTGCGGGGCAACCCCCACCATGGGCTCGTCGAGCAGGAGCACCTTCGGCGACCGCATGAGGCATCTCATGATCTCGACCAGGCGCCGCTGGCCTCCCGAGAGCTCACGGCCGTAGGTGTTGGCGATGTGCAGGGTGTCGAAGCGTTCCAGCACCTCCCAGGCCTTGGCCTCGACCGCTTCCTGCTGTCGCCTGGTCTCCCGAGGACGCAGCACCACCTGCGTGAGAGCCGAGCCATGCGTCCCCATCCCGGCCGTGAGCAGGTTCTCGAACGTAGTCATTCCGGCGAACTCGCTCGTCATCTGGAAGGTCCGAACGATCCCGAGCCGGGCGCGTCGGTAGGCGGGCAGGCGAGTCACATCGAGACCGTCGAGAGTTATGCGGCCCCCGGCGGCCCGCTGCTGGCCCCCCAGGGCGGCCAGGAAGGAGGATTTTCCTGCACCGTTGGGGCCGATCAGGCCGACGGCCTCACCCCGGAACACCTCAATGGAGACACCGTCCACGGCCTTGACACCACCATAGGAGACGACCACCTCTTCGGTTCCCAGCACCGCACCCCCCGGCCCTTCCCCCACTCGGGGCCGTGGTGCCGGTCCCTGCGCCACCGTCATCGTCACCGGGTCAGCCCGGGGCCCGAGCACCGTCATGGCAGCGTCCTGCCGAGAACCCGGGCGAGGCGGGGTCGGCCGGTCAGGGCGCCGAGGTCGGAAGTGTCACGGTTGGCGACCAGCCGCCGCTCGGGCAGCAACCCCCTGGGCCGGAACAGCAGGCAGGCCATCCAGACCAGCCCGATCACCACCCACTCCAGCGAGTCCATGAGACCGGGGTAGCCGACCTGGGGCAGGAACCTCGGCAGTTCCAGGAAGATTATCGGGACCAGCATGACACCGAGGACGACGCCCCGGTAGTTGCCGAGACCGCCGACGAAGATGGCCGTGAATATCACGAAACTCTCGGCGTACCCCCATGCGCCCGGCGACCACGCACCGATGTACTCCACCAGGACGCCACCCGACAGGCCGGCTATCACGCCGCCGATGACGAACACCTGGAGGCGCAGCACGGTGATGTTCAGCCCGATAGCGGTGGCCGCGTCCTCCTGGTCGCGCATGGCACGCAGGGCCCGCCCCCAGGCAGATCTGGAGAGCCGGCGCACCACCAGGTACAACCCGGCACACAGGACCAGAGCCCAGGCTGCATAGGTCCACTGGTAGGCCAGTGGACCTAGCCCGAGGCCCGACGCCAGCGGCTGCGGTACGCCCGTCAGGCCGTTGGACCCGTTGAACAGGCCGACGTCAGCCGTGACCACTTGGAGGGCGATCAGCGTGACGATGAGCAGGACGGCGCCCTGGTAGTCCCGGCGCATCCTGCGCAGGCTGAACACCCCCACGACCGCCGACAGTGCACCTCCGGCCAGGCCGGCAAGCAGCAGAGGCACGGGGAACGGCAGGTTTGCCCCGAATATATAGTGCTGGAAGGACGCCGGCCCGGTGCTCGGCCCCAGTGCCGTTGCCGCCGCTACGTACGCGCCGACTGCCTGGAAGATGATGTAGGCCAAGTTGACCACGCCGGCGTACCCGTACTGCAGGTTCAGCGATATACCTGACATCAGGTCGACGGCGAAGTAAACGACGAGCGTCGATATGTAGAAGGACCAGGCGCTCACTCTGCTTTTCTCCCTTGTCGGTACAGGGCCCGCCAGGACGGGCGCCATATGGTGCGTGGTGTGAGCCCGGGCAGGGTCGCCATTACAGCGCCAACTCGTCGGTAGCCTGCTTGGTCAGAACGGCGCTCGGGCGGCTGAGCAGAACTACCACCAGGATCCCGAAGCCGGCTGCAGTGCTGTACAGGGACCCTCCATAGGCAGCCACGATCTGGGTCACTATGCCCATGAGCAGCGCCGCCAGCACCGCACCTGTGGGCGACCCCGCACCTCCGAGGATGGCGGCGGCGATCACCAAGGGCAGGAAGAGCTCGCCCGTCGAGTAGCCCACGCTCTGGGTGTTTATTATGTAGACCACCCCGGCCAGGCCGCAGAGCGCTCCGCTGAGCAACCACGTGAAGTTGATCACCCAGCCGGTGCGTATGCCGCAAGCCCGGGCCAGGGCGGCGTCTGCCGCCATGGCCCGCAGTGCCTTGCCCATCTTGGTCAGGCGCAGGAGCGCCTCGAGGGCCACGAATATCACAGCCCCGATGGCGATCACGATGACCTGGGTCGGGGTGAGGATTATCGGCCCCCACTTGATCGGGGCGCTCTGCAGGACGGTGAACTGGTAGATGTTGTTACGGGAGATGGCCTGGAGGCTGTAGTCGATGACGAGGCCGAGGCCGAGGGTCACCATCATCATCTCGAAGACCTTTGCTCCTCTTCGAGCGTAGACCCGGAAGACGCCCCGGCCGAGCAGGAGGGTCACGATGGCCCCGGCGACCGCTCCGAGCGCCAGCCCGTACCACGCGCTGATACCGTGGGAAGTGGCGAGATAGGCGACGAAGCCACCGATCGTCATCACCCCGCCATAGCTGAGGTTGAGGACGTTCGTGAGCCCGAACTGGACTGTGAAGCCCATCGCAGCTATGGCGATCACCGAAGCGAGCACTACGCCGAAGGCGACCGACGAGGCCAACGTGTCAAACATTCAGGCTACTCCGACCACCGGGACGCTCTGTATGGCCTTGGCCGTGATGATCCCACGGGCGACGGGTTGGCTACCCCCGCCACTGGCCACCGCCTCCTCATTGCCGAAGGAGTT
>JAKACE010000344.1 GCA_021821705.1 Actinomycetes bacterium
CGTCGACAGCCACCCCGCACCTCGCAGCAGTGCCTCCCGCCCGGTCAATGCCGCAGTGCACGGGCTGAGCTTAGGGTGCCTGTACCCACGGCGGTAGAGGCGTTGGACAGGGGTAGCGGCCGAGGTGGAGGCGTTGGGCAGGGGTATAGGAATGGGCAAGAGCCGCGAACGCCGAGCGGGCAGGCCGGCGGGGCCTCAGTTGAGGGAGGGCTCCAGCGGCGGCCGCCCGGCCTGGCCGAGCGCCCTGGCCCGCGGCCAGGACCTCCCCCTTACCAGCGCGGCTCCGCGGCATGCCTGCGCCGCCTCCTGCAGGGCGTTGAGCTGCGAGACGGTCAGCACCCCGGCGTCTCGGGCCAGTTCGGTCCGGACGTGGTCCAAGGCCACTGCCATGTCCGTCAGTCGCTGGGGTTGCACAAGGTGGTCGGCATGCATTGTCTCCCTCTTACCCATGCGGTCCCGAGTGCCAACCAGGAAAGCCCCAACTACACCCCACCCTCCCTCCGTCCGCAACCGGAATGGGGTACCGAGCCGGGCACACCCAGGCGGGGCACGAGACAGATGACCCCGGGGCCCCGCCACCCGCGCCGTGCAGGAGCGTGGGCCGTCCCCGCCCGGGCTCTACTCGTAGCTCGCCCTCAGCTGATCCGCTATCGCCGAGAGAGCTCTGGCCAGGTCGGCATGGCTGGCAGCCCGACCCTGCACGATCGCCACCACCGAGCGCGTCCCGTGCCTCCAGTCCACCGCCGCCCCCGGGGTGAGACGCACGTTGACGCCCGAGATCTCCGGCACGGCCGCCTTCAGCTCCTCCACCCCGTCCAGGGCCACCAGCCGCCTGGCCCATACCGGAGGGTGGGCCCGCCAGGAGAACGCTACCGAGCGGCAAGACGCAGGCCCACCGAGACCGTGGGGCAACCCAGCCGCCACGCGGCAGGCCAGCTGGAACATGTCCACGTCCGACACGTCGGCCAGGAGGAACGGGACCGTCCCCGCTACCCGGCCGTTGACCTCGATGACCGCCGGTCCATCGGGCGTCATGCGCAACTCGGTGTCGACCACACCCGTGGTTATGCCCAGGACCTCGATGGCGCGGCTCACGACCGCCATCACGGCGTCTCTGTCCTCAGCCGAGAGGTCGGCAGGCAGGAAGGTGCCTGTGAGCCGGAACGGCGCGGTCACCGGGAGCACACCCCGCACGACCAGGTGCTGGGTGGCACCGTCCTGCACCACGCTCTCCACACGCAGGTCGCCCGAGCGCCACGGTGGCGTCCCCTCTCGTTCGACCAGCATGGACTCCACCAGCGCCCCTTCGGGGGGGACCAGAGCCGGCAGGTCCTCGGGCCCCCAGGCCATCGCCACTCCCCGGCTGTCGCTACCCTCGGCCGGCTTGACCACAGCGGGGTAGCTGACCCGGCCGGCCAGCCTGGCCAGGTCGTCGGAGGTCGTCCCCGCCGCCACCGGCCAGTAGAGCGGGCCCGGCACGCCGCCCACCGCCAGGGCCTGGCGCTGGAGGCGTTTGTCGACCAGTCGGCGGGCGACGACGGGGGTGTGGTAGGCGAGCCCCAGGTGCCGCGCTACCTCGGCCACCAGGCACAGGTGGCAGTCCATGAAGCTGAGCACTCCGTCCGGCCGCAAGGGGTCGAGCGCCTGCGCCACCTCGCCTGCGCCCATGCCGGAGATGTCCACGTACCTGCCGAGCTTGGGCAGCAGGCGCCGCATGGCCGGGTCCCCCGCCACGTCCTGTCCGGCTGCCCAGATGAGCTCGGCTGTGCCGGCTACGTGCTGGAAAACCTCGAGGGGGTGGAAGGAGCCCTCCGAATGGAACACGACGACAGCCGGTGGCACGCATGCACGTTAGCGGCCAGGAGCGCCGCCGGCCGCCCCAGGGGACAGCGCACTTGCCTGTCTTTGCGCGACCGGCCGCCGAGGGTGCCCGACGGTCACTCATCGGGGCCGTCGACTTTGTCAGGAGGATGGCCACCTTTCTCACCCGGATGGCCACCTCCGGGGCTGGGCCACTAGGTTCGGGCCGTGACCGACAGCCGGCCCGGTCGCCCTGACGGCCTTTTCGACGGCCCGGTGGCGGTGGTGTCCCCCCACATGGACGACGCCGCCCTCAGTTGTGGGCGCCTGCTCGCGTCCCTCCCCGGGGCCCACGTGGTGACCGTCTTCTCGGGCGGCCCGGAGAGGGTCTCGCCTCTACCCGAGTGGGACCGGCTGTCCGGTGCTTTCTCGCCCGGCGACGACGTGATGGGCTTGCGCGTCTACGAGGACGAGGCGGCGCTTGCTGTCGTTGGTGCCACCGGCCACCGCTTGGGCCTCTGGGATGAGCAGTACCGGCAGCGACCGCCGCGCCTGGCCCGCTACAGGCCCGGCGCCGTTCGTGCCATGCGCCGGCGCCTCGACGACCCCAGAGTCGAGGACGACGCCGTAAGGGCCCTGGCCGCCATCATGCAGGACCTACCGGCACGGACCTGGGTGGTGCCGCTCGGCCTGTGGCACGGCGACCACAAGAAGACCGCACGGGCCTGCCTTCGCCTGGCCACCCGGCCCCCCCACCTCGGCCGGCCCGCCCCCCGGTTCGTCGTCTACGAGGAACTGCCCTACCGCCTCGATGTCCCAGACGAGATCGAGCAGGCCAAGGCGGGCTGGGGCGTCACCGGCTTGTCGCTCGAGCCGCTCGCAGCGCCCGACCTCGACAACGAGGCCCGGGCCGAGGCCAAGGCGGCAATGGTCGCCGCCTACCGTTCCCAGCTGCCCTGCCTGGGCCCCCGTGCCCACATCGCCGTCAACGCCGAGGAGACCTACCACCTGCTTCGCACGGGCCGGACCGGCTGAACCGGGCTCAGCTGCCCAGCGCCAGCCGCAGGTTGCGCTCAACCCCGTCGGTCATGGCCTGCACGGTGAAACGGCCCTCCACATGACGGCTACAGCACGCCCCCCGGCCGGGGTCGTCGCTGCGCCACGACATCACCGAGCGTAGCTGGGCTTCCAGGCCCTGGGCGTCCCCGGGCTCGCACAGGAACCGCTCCAAGGGCCCCGACAGGATCTCAGGTATACCTCCCGAGCGGGCACCGACCACGGGCCGCCCGGTCAGCAACCCCTCCACCACCGCCCTGCCGAAGGCCTCGTCCCCTACGGTCGGCACCACGGCGACGTCAGCGGCATGAAGGGGCGTTACGACATCCCGGCGAGCGCCGAGGAACCGGACTCCGTACGGGGGGGCCAGCGACCGCAAATGGGCAATGTAGGCCGCCGGGGCCTGGTGGACCACCGGCTCGCCCACGAGGAGCAGGGCGCCTTCGTCAGGGCCCAACCCGAGCCGGCCCCAGGCGTCCAAGAGCACCTCGACGCCCTTGACCGGGTCGAGGCGGCCCACGAAGGTGGCCACGAAGGCGCCCTGGGGCACACCCAGGGCCTCCCGGGCCGCCGCCAGTTCGCCCTCACCTCCAACCGGGTAGTCGGCCTGGTCCATCCCGGGGTAGACGACCTCCGCCCGGTCGGGGTCGAACCCGACGTCCAGCCACTTGGACCTCGTCCACTCCGAGTTCGCCAGGAAACGGCTCACCCGGCGCTTAAGCCGGGGCAGGT
>JAKACE010000345.1 GCA_021821705.1 Actinomycetes bacterium
GTCAACTGGTCGCCTGCCCACGTGCGCGACGGTGCTTTCGGCAAGTGGCTCGAGGGCGCGCGGGACTGGTCCATCACCAGGAACCGGTTCTGGGGTGCGCCCGTGCCGGTATGGAAGAGCGACGACGCCCGGTACCCCCGTATGGACGTCTACGGGAGCCTGGACGAGCTGGAGGCCGATTTTGGCGTGCGGCCCCGGGACCTGCACCGTCCGGCGATCGACGAGCTGGTGCGCCCCAACCCGGACGACCCGACCGGCAGGTCGAAGATGCGCCGGGTCGAGGACGTCCTGGACTGCTGGTTCGAGTCGGGTTCGATGAGCTTTGCCCAGGTGCACTACCCGTTCGAGAACGCAGCCTGGTTCGAGGAGCACTTCCCGGCGGACTTCGTGGTCGAGTACGTCGGCCAGACCCGGGGATGGTTCTATACCCTGCACGTCCTGGCAGCAGCCCTGTTCGGCAAGCCGGCCTTCAGCAACTGCATCGCCCACGGGGTGGTGCTCGGCCACGACAGACAGAAGCTGTCCAAGCGCCTGCGCAACTACCCCGACCCTGACGAGATGTTCGACGCGTACGGGGCCGACGCCATGCGCTGGTTCCTGCTGTCGTCGCCGGTGGTGCGGGGCGGTGACCTGGTCGTCGAGCGCAAAGGGCCGGCCGAGGCGGTGAGGTCCGTGCTGAACCCCCTCTGGAACGCCTGGAAGTTCTTCGCTCTGTACGCAAACGCCGACAACTACCAGGCCAGGTGGTGGGCGGACGGAGCGCGGGCGCGGCCGGCCGGGGCGCGTAGCGAGGGCGGCGGGACCGGTGCGGCGGAAGGCGAGGAGCCGAGTGCCCAGGCCGGCGGAGCGCCGGGGCAGGGCGCGCTCGTGATGGACCGCTACATCCTGGCCAAGACCCGCCAGCTGGTCGACGACGTCACCGCCTCCCTCGACCGTTTCGACCTCTTCGGGGCCTGCGCCATCGTCACGTCGTTCCTCGATGCTCTAAACAACTGGTACATAAGGCGCAGCCGGGAGCGCTTCTGGAGCCGGGCCGGCGCCAGCCGGACCTCGGACGCCTCCAAGGAGGCTGCCTACGACACCCTCTACAGCGTCCTGCGCACGCTTTGCCTGGTCGTCGCCCCGCTCCTGCCGATGGTCTCCGAGACCGTGTACAGGGGCCTGACGGGGGAGCGCAGCGTGCACCTGGAGGACTGGCCGGAGCCGTCCAGCCTTCCTTCGGACCCCGAGCTCGTCGCCGAGATGGACCTGGTCAGAGAGGTTTGTTCAGCAGGTCACTCCGTCCGAAAGGCCACCGACCGCCGGGCGCGACTGCCCCTGGCTTCGGTGACGGTGGCCGGAGCCGGTGCTCCCCGCCTGGCTCCCTACGCCGCCCTGGTCGCCGACGAGCTCAACGTCAAGGAGGTCAGCCTGGTCCCAGACACCGCCGAGGTCGCAGACCTGGTGCTCGTGGTCAACCCGGCCGTACTCGGACCGCGCCTCGGACCGGCCACCCAGCAGGTCATCGGTGCCGTGCGCCGGGCCGAGTGGGCCCGGACAGCGGACGGACGGGCCCAAGTATGCGGGCACCTGCTCGAGGACGGGGAGTACCGCCTGTCCCTCGTGCCCCGGGACCCCGGCTCGGCTCGGGCGCTGCCTGGCAACGACATGGTTGTCAGCCTTGACGTGTCACTGACTCCCGAGCTCGAGCGCGAGGGCCTGGCACGGGACCTGGTGCGCCAGGTGCAAGAGGCGCGAAAGCGGGCCGGGTTGGACGTGTCCGACCGGGTACGCCTGGTCCTCGACCTCGCCCACTTCGCCGAGCTGCGCCAAGCGGTCGATGAGCACCGGACCATGATTGCCAACGAGACGCTGGCCGACCAGCTCGTCATGGCCGAGAGGCCGCTGGTGGACCCCCAGCGGGCCACGGTGGCAGACGGCAGGGTCTTTCACCTGCACATATCGCGCCTGGGCTGAGAGCGCCGGGGGAGCGGGGCCGCACCTGGCGCCACGCGCCCGGCCGTTGCCGCGGGTTGCTTCGGCCGAAAGGCAGTCCCCTGTGTAATCCCGGCCTCGAGCAGGGCAACGCGCGACAATCTGGCCATGGACCCCGCCCAGCCGCCTGCACAGAGCGCTGCCCGCCATCACCGCGCCCCGACGTTCGGTTTCACCCGTCACGGGCATGCCGTCCACGGAAAGACGGTGGACCACCTGCCCACCCACAACGCCTATGCCAGGTTCAACAAGCGGGTGGCATTGCTCATAACCAACAACGTAGGCACGATGTCGTGCTTCTGGCTCTTCTGCGTCGTCGCCCTCCTGGCCTTGCCTGCCGCCTTGGTAGAGGCCAAGGTTGTCAGCCCCACGATCGGCTTGATCGGAGAGGCGGGGTTCGTCATCGTGGTGCAGTGGGTGGCCCAGAGCTTCCTGCAGCTGGTGCTACTGCCATCGCTGATGGTGGGCCAGAACCTGCAGAACGCCGCCGCAGATGCCCGCTCGGCCAAGACCTTCGAGGACGTCGAGCACATCATCGACCTGCTCGACGCCCACACCCAGGGCGGCCTGCACGACGTGATGGCCGCTATCGAGGAGCTGAAGTCGCAGCTGGGGGCGAAGGCGTAGCCGGTGGGGGAGCCGGACCGTCCGGCCCCGCCCCTGCCGCCACCGGTCTGGAAGTGAGCAGCAGGACGGTACCTGCCAGCGAGATCCCCATCCCGGCGAAGAGCATCACCCCGGAGACGCCGCCGGGCACGTTCTCCCCGTAGAGCAGGAAGCCGGCCGCGATCAGCCCCAGCGAGGCCACGGCGGCGTTGGCCGCCGACACGCTGGCAGCGTTGGCTCGGCGGAAGGCCTGCTGCACGAGGCTCTGTGCCCAGACCGATATGACGATCATGGGCCACAGGCTGGCGCTGGCCAGTACCGGCGTCAGCCCACCGAGCCCGTAGAGGGCGAAACGGTCGCCGATCTCCTTGGTGTAGACGCCGGTGGCGGCAAACAGCAGCCCTACCGCCGCCCCGGTGGCGATGCCGGCGGCGTTGCGGCGGCGGGGCCCTATGCGGCCGGCATCGGTGCCGGGCCGGCGGCCGTCCGCCAGCCTGGCGGCGCCGGCGGCGACCCCGAAGGCGGCGACGCAGCAGCAGGCCCCGACGATCAGCTCAGTCATGTTGGACAACGGTCGGCGTACCACCGTGCTGGCGGCGGAGCCTATGGCCGTGACGGCGCCCCCAGCGCTGGCCAGTGCCACCCCGACGATCTCGAGGGCGGTGAAGCGCTCGTCGAGCCAACGCCCCCCACCCAGCACCAGCAACCCCCGGCCGGCGTTGCGCAGGGTGGCGACGACAGGTACCGGTGCGGCAGCGAGCGAGGCCGCCTCACAGACCCAGGCCACGGCGCTGAGGCCGATGGCCAGGAGCCACAGGGGCCGGCGGGCCAGGGCGACAAGCAGGCGCATTCCCTTGTGGGAGGTGCCCGTGTGCATGCCCTGGTGCTTCTCGAGCGCGGCCGCAGCCGCATTGAGCATGCCCGAGAGGAGCGCGAGTAGGCTACCGAGGACCAACATCGGCTATGGCCTGGTGGCCGGGACCTGAGGGCAGAAGGAG
>JAKACE010000346.1 GCA_021821705.1 Actinomycetes bacterium
TGCCTCCAACCCGGGCACGCCCTTGAGCGCACCGTCCAGGGCCCCGAGGGCGGCCGTTGCGGCGCGCATGCCGGCGGCGTCACCCGGGGCGGGCGGGCCGGCCCATACGGGCTCGAGGGCGGCGACAGCCTCGCCCAGCAGCCGGCGCACCTCGTCCCGGGACGGTGCCGGCCGCCGGGAGGGCCTGGCCAGTACGGCCGCTATCCCACACATGCGCAGAAGGCTAGTGCTGCCTCCAGGAACCTCGGCCGCCTTTGGGGAGCACGACAAACCCTGCCGGGGCCGTCATGAGCCACCGTGGCGGAGTACTCCGAGGTTGCCTGTCGTGGCACTGGCGGCGGCGCCGTCAACCCTGGCCCGGCGAGGGGCCGGGCCCGGCCTCCCCGAGCGCACGGTGCAGGGCATCGACCAGGCGTCCGGCGCACTCTCGAGCCTGGCCCTCGGTACGGGCCTCGACCATGACCCGCACGAGGGGCTCGGTGCCGCTGGGCCGCAGTACGACGCGGCCCTCGCGGCCGAGGCTGGCCTCGACCCTGGCGACCTCGGCCCACACCTCGGCCGCTGCGGCCAGGGCCTCGCGCCGCGCCACCCGGACATTGCTCAGCACCTGGGGGTACTTGTCCATCACGTTTCCCGCCAGCTCGTGCAGGGGCGCGCCCATCCGGCGCACCAGATCCGCCAGCATGAGGCCCGAGAGGACACCGTCGCCCGTCGTGGCCAGCGAGCGGAAAACGATGTGGCCGCTCTGCTCCCCGCCCAGGCTCCAGCCGTTGGCGTCCAGGGCTTCGAGCACGTAGCGGTCACCGACGGCGACGGTGTGCACCTTGACCCCGACCGGGTCCATGGCCCGGTGGAAACCGAGGTTGGTCATGACGGTGACGACCACGGTCCCTCCGCCGAGCAGGCCCCTCTGGTGCATGTCTCGCGCCAGCAGGGCCAGGATGCGGTCGCCGTCCACGACCTGGCCGTCCGCGGCCACGGCTATCACCCGGTCGGCGTCGCCGTCGAAAGCGAGGCCGATGTCTGCCCGTTGGGCCAGTACGGCACGGGCCAGCGCACCGGGGTGTGTCGACCCGCACTCGTGGTTGATGTTGGTGCCGTCCGGCTCGGCACCGAGCACCGCCACCACCTGTGCCCCCGCAGCACGCAGCACGTCGGGGGCGCTGGCGTAGGCGGCACCGTTGGCGCAGTCGAGCACCACCCGCATCCCGGCCAGGTCACGACCCTCCAGGCAGCCCACGACGTGCTTCTCGTAGCGCGCCAGGGCACCCTCGTCCTGCTCGAGGCGCCCGAGCGATGCCCCCCTGGGCACGGCCGCAGAGGTGCCGCCGGGCTGCATCTTCTCGAGCTCCGCCTCGATCCTGCGTTCGATGGCATCGGCCAGCTTCAGCCCGCCGGGGAGGAAGAACTTGATGCCGTTGTCGTGGTAGGGGTTGTGGGACGCCGATATCACGGCAGCGGGAGCGTCCTGCTCGGCGGACACGAACGCTACCGCCGGAGTGGCCAGGGTCCCGAGGTCGACCACGTCGGCGCCCTCGGAGGCAAGGCCGGCCGAGAGCGCCGCCTGCAGCAGCGGCCCGGACAGCCGCGTGTCACGGCCGACGAGGAAGCGCCTGCGGGGCCCGGCCGTGCCAGGCGGAAGGACACGGGCCGCGGCCCTGCCCAGTGCCAGAGCAAGCTCTGGCGTCAGCTCGTCGTTGGCGGAACCGCGTATGCCGTCGGTCCCGAACCGTGGTGCGCCCTGCGCCGTAGGACCCGCCGCCGCGTCAGCGCTTGGAGTACTGGGGTGCCTTGCGGGCCTTCTTGAGGCCGTACTTCTTTTGCTCCTTCTCGCGGGGGTCGCGGGTCAGGAAACCGGCCCTCTTGAGCGGCGCCCGCAACTCCGGCTCCAGCTCGGCCAGCGCTCGGGCGATGCCCAGGCGCAGGGCACCGGCCTGACCGGACACGCCACCACCGTCCAGAGTGGCATCCACGTCGTAGTCCGTCGCCTTGTCGGCCACACGCAGGGGCTCGGTGAGCACCATACGGTGGGTGGCCGAAGGGAAGTAGTCCTCCACAGGCCGCCGGTTGACGGTGATGGCGCCATCACCGGGACGCAGGCGGACGCGCGCTATGGCGGCCTTGCGCCTGCCTGTCGACTGGACTAGCGGTTTGGGCACTGCCGTGTTCTCCTCTTGGTGGCCTTGTGCTGATTGGTGGCCTTGTGCTGAGCGGTGTGGTGGGAACCTGTAGGGACCGCGGGCACCGGCTCAGGCTACCCGGTGGGCCGAGTGGTCCAAAGACCAGGGCTTGGGGGCCTGGCCTGCGTGTTTGTGCTCCGGACCGGCATAGACCTTGAGCTTGCCGATCATCTGCCTGCCGAGAGGCCCCTTGGGCAGCATGCCCTTGACGGCGATGCGTACGAGCTCCTCGGGCCGGTCGGCCAGCAGCTCGCTGTAGGAGCGGGCCTTGATACCGCCCGGGTAGCCCGAGTAGCGGTAGTGGAACTTCTTCTGTCCCTTGTCTGAGGACAGCACGAGCTTGGCGGCGTTGACCACGACGACGTAGTCGCCGGTGTCGAGATGGGGAGCGAAAGTGGCCTTGTGCTTGCCACGCAGCAGGCGGGCCACTTCGGACGCCAGACGCCCGAGCACGGCGCCCGAGGCGTCCACCTGGTACCAGGCGTGCTCGATTTCGGAGGCTTTGGGAGAGTAAGTACGCACGGGCCCACAAGCATACCGGGCCCGTCCGGGCTTGGCCAGGCGAGCTGCCGGGGGCCGCCCGTGACCTGCTGCGGGCCGCTCCTGCGGCCCCCGCGCCGGGGTGCCGTTGAGCTGCGCCGGCGGCCCGGGGTGCGCCCGGCAGCACGGCGGACGAGAGGGATGCCGGGCCCGGTTTGTTCGGCTGGCCGCGACCCGCCTATTTTGTTGCCAGTGCACGAGTTGCTCGCATCCGTCATCCGCTGGGGCTCGCCCAACGGGATCACGTCACAGTCCAAGAACCTGACGTTCCTCTGGTCGCTGACGTACTACATGGCCATCCCGCTCGGCGCCATCGTGGTGGGCCTCATCGTCTGGTGCGCTGTTCGCTACCGCGAGCGCCCGGGCGAGGAGCACATACCGCGCCAGGTGCAGTACCACATCCCGCTGGAAGCGCTGTACACGATCGTGCCGATCATGCTGGTGATCACCCTTTTCGTCTTCACCTACCGAGCCGAGGACCGCGTGGACAGCGTGGCCAAGAACCCGGCCCTGGTCGTGCGCGTCGACGCCTTCCAGTGGGGTTGGAAGTTCACCTACCCCAACGGGTTCCAAGAGATCGGCAGCGTGGCGACGGAGCCCAGCGTGGACAGCCCCAACCTCCCCGTGCTGAGGCTCCCGGCCGGCGAGACGGTCCAGGTCAACCTGTTCAGCGACGACGTGAACCACTCCTTCTACGTGCCTGCGTTCCTGTTCAAGCGGGACGCCATCCAGGGCATCAACAACTCCTTCGACGTCAACATCGACCCGAGCGTGGTCGGGCGCCGCTTCATCGGCGAGTGCACGCAGTTCTGCGGCCTTTACCACCCCTACATGCGCTTCTGGCTCGAGGTC
>JAKACE010000347.1 GCA_021821705.1 Actinomycetes bacterium
GGCTTGCTCCTACCGGGCCTCTGTGCTGGTGGCGGCGTCGAGGCTCGAGGCGCTCCCTCCCCCGGCTTCCGCACCGGCCAGGCACCTGAGGCTCCTGCCTGCGCAGGGCCGGCCCCCGGGGGGCGGTGACGGCGGGCTGGGAGGGCGAGGCTGACCCGCCGGAGCCGAGCCCGGCGCCGGCTCACAGGACCGGGGGTTCGGACCACAGGCCCGGGGCATACGCTCAGGTCGAGGGGCGAGCCCCTCTGAGGTGAAGCTCCGGAAGGCTGAGCCAGCATCTGGCGTCCTGCACAACGAAAGCGGGGCGGCCGCGGGCCGCCGACAGCCGCAGCACCGTGCCGAGCGACTGCCAGCGGGCCAGCTGGCGCCACTGGCGCAGCGCCAAACGCCTGTTGCCTGCTCTCCAACTGAGGAACAGAGCCAGTGGCTCGCAACCGCCGCCCGCGCCCCGCTCGAAGTAGGCCAGGATCTCAGTACCCAGGCAGTAAGCCCCGCCCACGCGCAGCGAGGCGACCTCCAGCACCGCATCGCAGCCGCAGCCTTCCCGTGAGCGCGTATGGCCGGCCACCAAGTCGATGGTGGGCAAGTGTGCCGGCGACAGCAGGCACAACCGCCAGAGGACGGCGAGCCCGGCCAGGACGCACGCCATCGCCCCCAACAACCAAGCAACGCCCCCGGCGAACGGGCCGCCGGCAGCCCACGGAGCACCTCCGGCCAGTGCCGCTCCGACCATGCAGGCCGGGAGGACGATCAAAAGGGCCCATAACACACCTATGACCAGCTTGGGCACGGCGACAACTCTCCTCGTACCCACTGCGCTATGCAGCCCAGCCACTTCTAGTCGAGGCCCTGGCGACCTGACTTCGCCAGGCACCGGCGGCGGGGAGGGATTTCCCCCGGGCACAGTTGAATTGTATATCGTCGCCCCGCGCTCCGCCTGCGCCATTAGTAGGGGCATTGGCCCCTGTTCGGCCTGGTTCAGCATGCAAATCTGTCGAGCGTCCGGCGCGCCAATACCAATTCGACCGCGACGGGGTACTTGCTATTTATGGTGGCGATAAAGCGGCCCGTGCAGGCGGAGAGAGGGAGCCGGTTGCACCGGGCCATCGCCGTGCACAAGGCCCACCGCGCCAAGCTGCAAGGCCCACCGCGCCCAGAAGGTGGCCAGGCCCCAGCCATGGCCGCTTCGAGGGCACCGCTGGGCGCTCAGGCGACCAGTGACCCAGGTGACCTCATCACGACATCCGCCCAGGGCGAGGGTGACGGGCTGCGCACTCGGCGGGCGCCGCCTGGCTGCGCCGGTCTCAGGCTGTCCCAAGGCGGCCCTACCCTGTTGGCCAATGCTGCTAGTTCACCGCGCCACCCGGGCCGACTACCTTGTCGAAATGTTGGCTGACGTCCTGGCCGAGCCCCTCCGGGACCCCCTGGCCACTGAGGTGGTCGCCGTGCCCACCAGGGGTGTCGAGAGATGGCTGAGCCAGCGGCTCGGTCATCGGCTCGGCGCCACGGCCGCCCCGGCGCCCGGGCGCGGCAACGCCGGGCCGAGCGGTGATCCGGGCGCCGACGGCACTTGCGCCAACATCGACTGGCCCTCGCCTTCCGCCCTGGTCACAGGAGTGGTGAGGGAGGTCACGGGTTATGCAGGAGCGGGTTGGCGCAGCGGGCCGTGGGCACCGGAGGTCTGCGTCTGGCCGCTTGTACAGATTGTCGACCAGCACCTGGACGACCCCAGCCTGGCCGTACTGGCGGCGCACCTGCGGGCATCGTCCCCGGCCGGCCCAGGGGGACGGCCGCGCCGCTTCGGCGCGGTGCGGCACTTAGCCGAGCTGTTCGACCGCTACAGCCTCTACCGGCCGCTGATGGCCCGGGAGTGGTCGGCGCCGGTTGCCGGCGGGAGCCCGGTGCCTGCGGGTCGCCTCGACGAGTGGGCCCCTCCCGGACGCCTCGACGACATCGAGTGGCAGTCAAGCCTGTGGCGCCGGCTGAGGGCGGCGATAGGCGAGCCGAGCCCTGCGGAGCTGGCGGCACTGGCAGTCGAGGTCCTGGCGGAGCGGCCGGAGGCCTGCGGCGGCCTGCCTGAGCGCGTTTGCTGTTTCGGCTTGACCCGCCTCCCAGAGGTACACCTCGAGGTCCTCGCTGCACTTGGCAAGGCGAGGGACGTGCACCTGTTCGTCCTCCACCCGTCCCCGGCACTGTGGCGGCGGGTTGCCGAGGGCGCCGGGAGAGGGCATTTCGCGGTCCAGGGGGGGATGGCACTGGCCCGTGACGAGGACCCTACGGCTGAGACAGCGGCCAACCCGCTGCTGCGCTCGTGGGGCCGTGACTGCAGGGAGCTGCAACTGTTGCTCCAGGCCCATGGTTTCGTGGCCGGCGAGCACAGGGATGTGGCCGCCGAGCGCCCGGCCAGCCTGTTGGAGCTCGTCCAGTCGGACATACGTCAAGATCGCGAGCCCTTCGGCCCACCGCGCCAGGGAGCGCCGGACCGCCGACCGCTCCTGGGCGCGCATGACCGTAGCCTGCAGGTCCACTCCTGTCATGGCCGCGGCCGCCAGGTGGAGGTCGTACGGGAGGCGGTGCTGCACCTACTGGCATCCGACCCGTCCCTGGAGCCACGGGACGTCATAGTCATGTGCCCGGACATCGAGGAGTTCGCTCCGCTGGTCCATGCTGTCTTCGGCACCGCCGGCCGCGACGGGGCGCCGGTGCTCCCGGTGCGGGTGGCAGACCGTTCCGTGCGCCAGACCAACCCTGTCCTCGGGGTGGCCGCTCACCTGCTCGAGCTGGCCGGAGGGCGTGCCGGCGCAGCAGAGGTCCTCGACTTCGTCTCCAGGGCGCCGGTGAGCCGGCGTTTCCAGCTCGATGAGGACGATTTGTCCCAGTTCGAGCGGTGGACCCAGGGTACCGGGGTGCGCTGGGGCATGGACGGCGACCATCGGGCCGTCTGGCAGATGCCTGGGTTCGAGGCGTCGACGTGGAAGGCGGGCCTCGAGCGCCTCTTGCTCGGGGTTGCCATGGACGACGAGGGGGAGCTGTTCGGCGGCGTCCTGCCCTACGGGGACCTGGGCGGGCCTGAAGTGGACCTGGCAGGACGGCTGGCCGAGTTGGTGTCGCGCCTGCGTGCCGCCATGCGCCGCCTTGCCGGGCCAATGAGCGCGGCCGCTTGGGCCGACGCCCTGACCCGCTCGACATTGGAGCTGTGCTGCCCCCAGAGGGGCGAGGAGTGGCAGGTCGAGCAGTTCCGCCGCCAGCTCTCCGACGTCGCGGCCCGGGCGGCGGCCACGCTGGCCTGCGGAGGGGACCGCTTCGGGGCCCGGGCCGACATGAGCCCAGCCGGTACGCAAGGGGCTGGCCCCGGGGCGTCCCGGGCCGAAGAGGCGGGGGCCGACGAGGCGGGGGCCGAAGAGGCGGGGGCCGACGGGCCCGGCGCCGGCGCCGCCGTGCCGGCAGGGCCGTTGCTGGAGCTGGCCGAGGCCAGGGCCCTGTTCGAGGACGAGCTCAAGGGGCGCCCGACCCGCGCCAACTTCCGCACCGGTGACATCACCGTGTGCACCCTGCTGCCCATGCGC
>JAKACE010000348.1 GCA_021821705.1 Actinomycetes bacterium
TCCTGGAGCGGGGAGAGGAGCTGCCCACGGACTGGCCGGTGGCAGGCACCACCGGTTACGACTGGCTCAACCTCGCCGGTGGTGCCCTCGTAGACCCTGACGGTGCGGGCCGACTGGCTGAGGCGTTCGGCCGTTTCAGTGGCGATGGCCGCCCGTTCGCCGACATCGTCTACGAGAGCAAGATGCAGGTGCTGGACGGTTCCCTCACGGCCGATCTCCACCGCCTGGTGGAGCGTCTGGCCCGCGTCTGCGAGCGGCACCGGCGCCATTCTGACCACACCCGGCGTGAACTGCGTGACTGCCTAGCCGAAGTCATCGCGTCCTTCAGTGTCTACCGGACCTATTTCGTTCCCGGCGGCGAACCCACCGCACAGGACGTGACCGTGCTGAACCGGGCCGTGCTCGAGGCGGGCCTCCGCCGCCCGGAGCTCGACGGGGAGCTACTGGCTTTCCTGCGCGAGCTCCTCGTGCTCGGCTTGCCCGGGGACGAAGAGCGCGAGATGGCTATGCGCTTCCAGCAGCTGACGGGGCCCGTCATGGCCAAGGCCGTCGAGGACACGGCCTTCTACCGCTACATGCCGTTGCTGGCCCTGAACGAGGTCGGTGGTGACCCGGCCAGTGCAGGTACGCCTCCCGAACTGTTCCACGAGTGGTGCGGGCGGGTGCAGCGCCAGCACCCCTACACGCTCCTGGCGACGTCGACTCACGACACCAAACGGTCCGAGGACGTGAGGGCGCGCCTTTCGGTCCTGTCTGAGATGGCAGGGGAGTGGGAGGAGACGGTCGGGCGGTGGCGGGCCCTCAATCGCCGTAGGCGGGTGGCCGACCTGCCCGACGGCGCCACGGAGTGGATGCTCTATCAGACCCTCGTCGGGGCGTGGCCCATAGAACCTCCACGGGTGCTGGCCTTCTTGGAGAAGGCCGTGCGCGAGGCCAAGGCGCATACCAGCTGGGACCAGGTCAACGAGATCTACGAAGGCGCCGTGCGCCATTTCGGCGAAGCCCTGTTGCGTTCGCGTAATTTCCTGGCCGAGCTGGACGGTTTCGTGGCCCGGGTGGCGGCACCGGGCCGGTCCAACTCGCTGGCGCTCAAGTTGCTCACGCTCACCGCTGCCGGGGTACCGGACATCTACCAGGGAACCGAGCTCTGGGACTACTCGCTGGTCGACCCGGACAACCGCCGCCCGGTCGACTACGGGGCGCGCGCTGCGTTGCTCGATGAGGCCGCTACGGCCGATCTGGCCCGGGCCTGGCGTGAGGGGGACAGCCGGGGCCTGACCAAGCTGGCCGTGGTCCAGCGCGCCCTGGACCTGCGACGCCGGTGCCCGGCCGCCTTCGGCGAGGGGCGGGCCGGCGCCTACGAGGCGCTCGAAGCGGACGGGCCCGCAGCCGAGCACTGCCTGGCCTTCACCCGCGGCGCCCGGGTGGTCACGGTGGTGACACGGCTGCCTGTCGGCCTCGGGCGCACCGGTGGATGGCGCGGTACTGCCCTCAGCCTTCCCCGTGGCCACTGGCGGGACGTGCTCAGCGGGGGTGAGTTCTCGGGGCGGGTGGCACTCGACGGGCTCCTGTCCGGGCTACCCGTCGCCCTACTGGAGCGCGCCAAGACGGGGTAGATAGGGGCCCATGTTTGTTTTCGAAGTGTGGGCCCCGGCGGCGAGCCAGGTCGAACTTGTCCTCGACGACGGCGAACGCCTGCCGATGAAGGGTGGCGACCATGGTTACTGGTCTGTGGAGGTTCCCACTGCCGGTCCTGGCAGCCGGTACCGCTACTCGCTCGACGGCGGGCCGGTCCGCCCGGACCCGCGCTCGCAGTGGCAGCCGGAGGGCACCGACGGCCCCTCGGTGCTGGTCGACCATGCTGCCTTCGAGTGGTCGGACCGAGCCTGGGCCGGCTTCGCGCTCGAACGTGCCGTGCTCTACGAGTGCCACATTGGCACCTTCAGCCCCGAGGGCACCTTCGACGGTGCCGTGGGGCGCCTGGGCCACCTGGTCGACCTGGGTGTGAACGCCGTCGAGGTGATGCCGGTGGCAGAGGCCAGCGGTGAGCGTGGGTGGGGTTACGACGGTGCCTACCTGTGGGCTCCCCACCATGCCTACGGCGGCCCGGAGGGTTTCAAGCGCTTCGTGGACGCCTGCCACGCTCAGGGCCTGGCCGTGGTCCTCGACGTCGTGTACAACCACCTCGGCCCCTCAGGCAACTACCTGCCCGAGTACGGCCCCTACTTCACCGACCGCTACCGCACGCCGTGGGGCACTGCCGTCAACGTGGACGGTGAGGGCAGCTACGGGGTGAGGGACTTCATCGTCGGCAACGCGCTGATGTGGTTTTCCGACTACCACGTCGACGGCTTGCGCCTCGACGCCGTGCACGCCATCTACGACGAGGGGGCGCTGCACATCCTGGAGGAGCTGTCGGCAGAGGTGGCAAAGCTCTCCCACCAGTTGGGCCGGCCTCTGTGGCTCATCGCCGAGAGCGACCGCAACGACCCGCGGGTGGCCCGCTCACGGGCAGAGCACGGCTACGGGATGGACGCCACCTGGGACGACGACTTCCACCATGCCCTGCACACGGTACTGACCGGCGAGAGCAGCGGCTACTACGGCGACTTCGGCACGCTGGGCCAGTTGGCCAAAGCAATGGTGGACGGCTACGTCTACGACGGCAGGTTCTCACGGTTCCACCAGCGCCGTCGCGGCCGCCCGGCGGAGGGCCTGCCCGCCTCGGCTTTCGTGGTCTGCCTGCAAAACCACGACCAGGTCGGCAACCGGGCGCTGGGCGAGCGCATGCCCGCCCTCGTCGGGCCCGGCCTGCTGGCGGTGGGGGCGGCCCTGTACCTGCTATCTCCGTATGTCCCGATGTTGTTCCAGGGGGAGGAGTGGGGAGCGTCCGCCCCTTTCCAGTACTTCACCGACCACCGTGATCCCGAGCTGGGCCGGGCGGTGAGCGAGGGCCGCCGGCGCGAGCACGCCATGGCTGCCGGCGGGGAGGTGCCCGACCCCCAGGACGAGGCCACTTTCCTGGGCTCCAAGCTGGACTGGGGCGAGCTGGAGCGCGAACCGCACCGGTCCCTGCTCGACTGGTACCGCCGCCTGATCGCCCTGCGCAAGGGCGAGCCGGACCTGGGAACGGGTGGGCGCCTGGCCGTCCGCACCGCCTACGACGAGGAGCTGCGCTGGTTGGTGGTGCGCCGGGGGCGCTTCAGCATCGTGGCCAACCTGGCGGGCGAGCGCCAGGCGGTGGCGGTGGCGGAGGCGGGTAGCGTCGTGCTGGCCTCCGCCCCGGGCACGACGGTCGAAGTGCCGGCGTACCGGGCCGACGACGGGGCAGTCCCCGGACCGCGACCAGAGGTGGGCTCGGCCCGGGTGTGGCTCTCGGCGACGTCGGTGGCGGTTGTGGCGCACTGACCTGAGGGGCTGGGCCGAGCTGGTAAGGTAGCCGGCTACCGGGCGTATAGCTCAGCTGGTTAGAGCGCATGCATGACGCGCATGAGGTCGGGGGTTCGACTCCCTCTACGCCCACCCCTGACGTCTTCACATTTGCCCTGAAGACATCTTCACATT
>JAKACE010000349.1 GCA_021821705.1 Actinomycetes bacterium
AGCTCGGTGTCCTGGCCCTCCAGCTCCAAGCGTACCTGTTTGCCGCAGGCAAGGGCCAGGTCGCGAACGGTGCGGGGGAACAGCGACCAGACGTTGAGTATCGGTTGCATGCGGGTTTTCATGACCCGCTCCTGCAGCTCGGAGGTGATGAGGTTGAGCCGCTGGGTCGGAGCTGTCAGGGGCGAGTCCGACTGTGACGACACGTGCTGGAGGATCTGGTTGCGGGCCAGGACCAGTTCGCCCACCAGGTCCATCATCTCGTCGAGGACGCCTACGTCCACCCGGACGTGGGCGTCGGCGACCCCGGGACGGGTTTCTGTGGCCCCGCCGGCATTTCTCGGTGCATCGGGCTCGCCGGGTGGGGCCTGACCGGGAGCGGGGGCGGGACCTGAGGCCAATGCGCCTTGTACTCGCGGTGCAGGGCCCGGGCCGCTCGACGCTACGCGGGTCGTGGTGGCTGCGGGGACGGGCGCTACAGGAGCGGGCCGCGTCGCCGACTCGGGCAGCGGCACCACCTCGGGCACCGTCGCCACCTCGGGCACAGGCACCACCTCGGGCTCAGGCACCACCTCGGGCTCAGGCACCTCGGGCTCAGGCGGCGTCGCCGAGGCCGGACCGGGAGCAGGAGCGCCGTCTTCACGGGTGAGCGTGTCGAGCAGGGTGATCAGTTCCGAGTCGTCGCGATCGCCCTCTCGGCCGGCGCCCTCGATGTGGGCGAGAATTTCCTTCACGACATCGACAAGGGCGAACAGGGCGCTGGTACGCGGTGGTGTCAGCTCGAGCTCACCGTCGCGTACCCGGGCCAGAAGCGACTCGCCGGAATGGGCCACCCTCTCCAGGGCCTCGAAGCCGAGGAAGCCGCTGACACCCTTTATCGTGTGCACAGTCCGGAAAACGGACCGGAGCCGTTCGCCGTCGTCCGGGGCCTCCTCCAAGGCTACCAGGTCAAGGTCCAGCTGGGCCAGGTTCTCGAAGCTCTCGACCAGGAACTCCTGGAGGATCTCGTTGTCGATGCCTTCTTCGGGCTCGGTGCCGTCCATATTGCTACCTCCGCACAGTCGCGGCGTCAGATCGTGAAACGGGCGACGAGGCGGTTGAGGTCGCTCGCCATGGCGGACAGTTCCTGGGCCGCAGCCTTGCCCTGCTCGGCGCCAGCTCTGGTGTTGTCGGCCACGCCGACCACACCTTCGATGTTGCGGCCGATCTGGGCGGTCGCCAGTGCGGCCTCGTTGACGTTCACCGCGATCTCGTTTGTGGTTGCCGTCTGCTGCTCAACGGCGGTGGCAATGCTGGCCTGGATCTCGGCGATGCGCTCGATTATCCCGGTGATGCGCCCGATCGCGTCCACGGCGCCGGTGGAGGACACTTGGATCGCCTCGATCTTGGCCGAGATGTCCTCGGTCGCCTTGGCTGTCTGCTTGGCCAGCTCCTTTACCTCGTTGGCGACCACGGCGAAGCCCTTGCCGGCGGCGCCGGCGCGTGCCGCCTCGATGGTGGCGTTCAGGGCGAGCAGGTTGGTCTGCTGGGCTATGCGCGTTATCACCTGGATGATCTTGCCGATGTCGGCGGACGACTCGCTCAGCTCCCGGATGGTCGCGTTGGTTGTCGCCGCGACGTGCACTGCCTCCGTCGCCACGCCGGCTGCATCCTCGGCGTTGCGGGCGATCTCCTGAATGCTCGCCGACATCTCCGTGGCAGCGGCGGCCACGGTGGCGGACTGGCGGTTGACCTCCTCCGCCCCGGCGGCCGCCTCGTGGCTCTGGGCCAGGGTGGCGTCGGCGTTGGCGAGCAACTGGGTCCCCGTTGCCGCCAGTTCCTCGGCCGCGCCGGCCAGCGATATGGCGCTCTCGTTTATGGTCGTGAAGGATCCCCGCAGCTCGTCGATGACCTTTGCGAAGCCTTCACCCATCTGGCCGATGGCGTCGCCGCCTCGTACGGTGACTTCCTTGGTCAGGTCGCCGGCCCTCACTGCCTCGACCACGGCCAAAAGGTCGTTGACCTTGGTGTTGAGCTCGTCGGCAGCGGCCCGCTCCTGCTCCTCGGCTCGGATGCGGGTGACGGCCTGGGAGAGCAGCTGGGCCACGTTGCGCAGGGCCTCGAGGCGCGCCGGTGAGGGCCGCAGCACCTGGGTGGCGAAGAAGTCGAGCACACCGTACATCTGGCCGTTGAGCATGACGGGGAGGGCACAGCCGGAGCGGATGCCGGCGCCGACGGCTACGGGTGCGCGCACGCAGTCGGTGACCTTGGAGAGATCCTCGACGTACACCAGGTCCCGCGTCTGCCAGGCCCGCCCACAGACCCCGGTGCCCTCGGCAAAGGTGGCCGACTGGGTGACCCTGGCGAACTCCGGCGAAACGCTGCCTGAGTCGACGCTGAAGTGCAGGACGTTGTCGGCGCCTATCCTCCAGGCCGACCCGTACGCCCACCCGAAGGCCTCCCGCACCGCCCCGAGGGTGACCTCCGCTGCCCTGGCGGTCGTCTCGGCGTCGCGGAGGGATTCGAGCACCTGGGCCAGTGCCTGGCTGTTTGACACCGCTTCGGCTTGGGCCGCGGTGGTGGAGATCTGTTTGATGGCGCCCGAAACGGCGCGGGCAATGTTGCGGAAGGTGTCGAGACGCTCGGGCGGCATGGGCACCCGGTACCGGGACAGGAAGTCCATCGTGCCCACAACGTTCCCGTCCACGACAACCGGCATGCTGATGGCGGAGCCGATCCCGGCCCGCTGGGCCGCAGTGGAGCGCACGCAATCGGTCAGCTGGCCGACGTCGTCGACGAACAAGACGTCGCGCTGGTACCAGGCCCGCCCGGCCAGCCCAACGCCCTCGGAGAAGGCCGCGTCCGTGCTGACGGCGGCGAACTCCGGCGAAACGCTGCCGTAGTCGATGCCAAAATGGAGCCGGTTGTCGGCTGGGTCGAGCTCCCAGAAGGACCCGTAGGCCCAATCGGCCATTTCGCATACGGTCGCAAGCGCTGTCAGTGCCGCGTCCTGGACGGACTCGGCCTCCTCCAAGCGGCTCAGCACGGTCGTCACCGTGTGGGCCGAGCGAGCTACGAGCGTCGCGGCGTCCGTCTCGTCGAAGCGGCCCAAGGCCTGGGACAGTAGTTCGGCGACAGCGCGCAGAGCGTCCATGCGCTCCGGGAACGCCTGGAGCTCTCGGGTCGCGAAGAAGTCCATGGTGGCCACGACCTCGCCACGCACGACGACGGGCACGCAGACGCCCGAGCGGACGCCGGCCCGGGACGCCACGGGCGCCCGCACGCAGTCGTTCACCTGGGACAGGTCCTCGACGAAGACGAGCTCACGTGCGACCCACGTCCGGCCGGCCACGCCGACACCCGGCGCGAATGTGGCCTCCCGCGTCACCTGGGCGAACTCTTCGTTCACATAGCCAGCCTCGTAGGCGAAGTGCAGCAGACCGTCGACGCCCACGGCCCAGAAGGAGCTGTAGTCCCAGCCGAAGGCCTGGCGCGTCGCTTCGAGGGCCGTGACGACCAAGGTCTGGCGGTCTGTGCAGTCAGCCAGGGCGCGGACAACGGCTCGTACTGCCGTCAGGTCGGCACTG
>JAKACE010000350.1 GCA_021821705.1 Actinomycetes bacterium
GCCAGCAGGGCGATCGGCCCGGGGACGCCGTTGTTTGCGGCCAACTGGGCCATCAACAGCTGTGCGAGGATCATCGCCGCTCCGATGGACAGGTCGATGCCGGCGGTGATGATGATCATCGTCTGGGCCACCCCCAGGGTGGCGATCACCGCCACTTGCTGCAACATCAGGGAGATGTCGCGCGCTGCGAGGAAGCGGGCATTGAAGAGGTCGAAGACGATCGACGAGGCGATCAACACCACGAACGGCCCAATGGCTGGGTGCCCATGGAGCAGGCGCTGCGCCTTGTCGAGAGGCCTCGCCTTGGGGAGGAGGGCCTCTATCTCGGCCTGAGGGGACAGCGGTGCAATCGTTCCGGCCACAGTCAAGTCCTAACTCGAGCTCTGGGTGGCTTGCACCACCCGGGTTGTGGGTGATCTCCTCGCCTCGGGGTGCGCTCTGACAGGTGGAGGCTCCGCAGGCGAGCACCTGCGGCCCTCGTGGAGCGGAGCATAGATCCGCCAGCGAGCCGCTGGGGCAGGAACATCCCCAGCGGCTCGGCTACGTGGCGCAGGCGGTTGCCGATAAGGACTGGCTAGCCCCAGCAGAGGTGCTTGGCCGTGGCGACGTTGACGCTGGGCACGCCTGGCATCGGGTCGTTGGTGTACAGCTTGGTGCCGGTGTTGAAGAAGCCGAGGCCGGGCGTGGCCTTGGGCTTGATGTGGCGGACGACCAGATTGTAGATGGCGTCGATGCCGTCGGAGGCCATCTTGCCCGGGAACTGGCCCGCCGTAGCGGCGATGGCACCGCTGGCCACGTAAGGCAGGTTGGTGCAGCCACCGTCTATGGCCACCACGATGGCCTTGCTGCCGGCGGCCTTGAGGGCCTCGGTGGCACCTTCGGCTGCAGGTTCGTTGATGGCGTATACAAGGTTGATATTGGGGTCCTTCTGGAGACAGGTCTGCATGGCCGACTTGCCCCCGGGGATGGCGCCCAGGGTGGGTAGCTGGCACGAAATCTTGTAGGTGCCGCCCTTGCCCCCCTTGTAGTGGCCGGACTTGGGCTCCTTGCCGTTTATGTTGGGGTTGCCGACCGGGATCCCCATGCCCTCCAGGAAGCCGTGGTCACGGTCGACGTCCACAGATACGACCTGGTTGTTGAACAGGTCGAGCAAGGCTATGTCGGCTGGCTTGCCGTTGAGCTTGGCCGCGGCCCAGCGCCCGTCCAGCACTCCGGCTGCCAGGTTGTTGGTGGCGAAGGTGAGGTCGACGACGCTGGGCGGGATGGGTGCGGTGTCCAGGGCTATCGTGTAGATGCCGTCCTTGCGGGCCTTGATCAGCGCGGAGTTGACGGCATTGCCGTTCGGCGTGATGATGATGCCCTGGTCGCCGTCGGCTATGGCGTTGTCGATGGCAGTGATCTGCGTGGCCGTGTCGCCGTCGGTCAGACCGGCCGAGACCGACAGCTGGACCCCCTTCTTGGCTGCGTCGGCGAGTGCGGCCTTCTTCATCCAGACGAAGTACGGATTGGAGTAGGTCTTCAGGATCAGAGCGACCTTGACCTTCCCTTGTGCGGCCGGCACCCGTTGAGCCGAGGCTACGGCGGCGGCTGTCGGCACGGCCGCCGCCAGGGTCGTGGCTGCGACGGCCCCCACAAGCACGGAGCTGCGACGGCCGAGCCGTACCCGCTTGTGGGACGGCTCGGAGCTGAGCATGTTCATTAGAACCCCTCCCTAGTTCCAGGCAGGGCGGGCCTATCCTCCCTGCCTTGAGACAACGTTGTCTGACGGTACCCAACGCTCGATCAGGTGTCAAGGCATGGTCTCAGAAAATCGTCTAGTCTCACCCTCAGCCACAGGAGGGTAACGTTGTCTGACACTCAGGTGCCCGGAGGCGGGGCGACGCGGCCAAGGCCAACCATGCGTGACGTAGCCGCGCTGGCCGGTGTAAGTCTCAAGACCACTTCTCGGGTCGTCAACGGCGAGACGACGGTGGCCGCCGACCTGGCTGCGCGGGTCCGCCGGGCGGCAAGCGTCCTCGACTACCGGCCCAACCTGGCGGCTCGCAGCCTCCGCCGTACCGACGGGCGGACCCGCACCATCGGCCTGCTACTGAAGAACGTCGCCAACCCCTTCTCCTCCGCCCTACAGCGAGCGGTGGAGGACGTCGCCAACGAGCACGACGTAGCCGTCTTCGCCGGCAGCGTCGACGAGGACCCCGACAAGGAGCGCAGGCTGGTCATGGCCCTGGTGGAGCGCAGGGCCGACGGCCTGATCATCGTCCCGTCGGGGGACGACCAGAGCTACCTGCTCAACGAGCAGCGAGCCGGGCTCAACCTGGTCTTCATGGACCGGCCCCCCCGGCTGCTCAAGGCCGACGCCGTCATCTCGGACAACCGGACCGGGGCTGTCGCGGCGGTGAAGCACCTGGCAGCAGGGGGCCACAAGCGGATCGGCTTCCTGGCAGACCTGCGGGAGATAACAACGGCCAGCGAGCGCTTCGAGGCCTACCGGGCGGCCCTCTCCGAGGTGGGGATCGCCTACGATGAGGCCCTCGTCCGCTTCGACCTACACGATGCCGGCGCAGCCGAGGACGCCGCCCGCTCGCTCCTGCTGGACGAGCAGCCCACGGCCCTCTTCGCCACACAAAACCTGGTGACGATGGGTGCGGTGCGAGCCCTGCGGGCGCTAGGGGCCAACCACAGCGTGGCGCTGGTGGGCTTCGACGACATGCCGCTGGCGGACCTGCTCGACCCCCCTGTGACCGTCGTGAGCCAGGACCCGGCCACCATGGGGGCGATGGCCTGCCGCATCCTGTTCCAGCGGATGGGCGGGGACACCTCCGCTCCCCGGACGCACCTGCTGCCCACGCACCTGCTCGCCCGAGGCTCGGGGGAGATCCCCCCTGGCAGATGGCCTGCCGAGCCTTCCCGGCCACGGGCGAGCGCCACTGGGCGCGGCGGCGCCCGCAGCTGAGGCGGGCGCAGGTCGCGATCCGGCGCCGGAAACAATGGCCTGTGTGGCCCGCTCAGTCGTGCCGCCCAGAGGGCCCCGCCCGGGGCGCCCTGCGAGGCGCTTCAACGTCTTATTTACGATCCGACCTTGACCCGGCGGGCCTCCGCTCTCGCCACCATCACGGCCACCAGCAGCACGCCGCCGTTGAAGATCGGCTGGGCCCAGAAGGGGACACCGAGCAGGCTGAGCCCGTTGAAGCCGACGGCCAGGAGCAGTATGCCCACCACGGACCCCACGACGTTGTAATAACCGGCCCGGTAAGTGGTCACCCCGAGAAAGGCGGCGGCATAGGCCGGGAGAAGGAGGTCGGGGCCGAAGCCGGGATTGGCGCTGCCCGACTGGCCCAAGGCGAAGATGGCGGCGACGCCCACGAGCAGCCCGCTCAGAGCGAACGCTCCGATCTTGAGACGGTTGACCCGGAGCCCGGCCAGGAAGGCCACCCGCTCCGAACCTCCCACCGCGTACAGGGACCGGCCTGCCGGCGTGTACTCGAGCAGGCCGAGCAGGAGGGCAGCGAGCCCAATCGTGACCCACACGGAGATGGCGAACGGCCCTGCGTACGA
>JAKACE010000351.1 GCA_021821705.1 Actinomycetes bacterium
GTCGTCGATGTCCTCGTCGACCGGGGGCGGCACCAACTGCCGGGCCCGGCGCCCGTGCCGGGCGTTGCGTACCCACCAGACCAGCAGGAACAGTGCGGCGACGACGATCACAACCAAGCCGACGTCGGGGAACGCCGTGGAGCGCACCGTCTGGGTGCTGGTAGCCAGGACGACGGCACCGCTGCGCGTCTCGAGTTGCAGCAGGAGCTGGAAGACCCCGGGAGTACGCACCGATATGGGCACCTCGAAGACGGTGGCGGCGTGGGTCAGGGTGAGCGTGCACTCCGCCGAGCCCGGTCCCGTTGGCCGGCATTCGCCCTCGGGGTACCGGCGTTGGACGAAAGACAGCTGCTCACTGGACAGCACGAGGCTGACGCGGGCCGCTCCGACTGCCGAGGACAGCAGTGTGAGAGGCAACTGCCCGTTGAGCGAGGTGAGGGTGATCGGCTCCGGGGCAGGCAGGCGGACCTTGTCCAACTGCGCACGTGCCGCGCCCAGGACAGCTGCGATGGACGAGGAGCGCTCACCGGGGCTGAGCGAGGACGAGAGGCTCTCGAGCAGCCGCTGTGAGAACGAGGCGAGCAGGCCTGAGCGGCGGCCGAAAACCTCGCCGTAGGCCCCGATCTCCTGCTCGGCAGCCTGCAGGAGGCCAACTCCCGCCAATGCTTCAGGTGGCCGCACGCCGATCAGGCGTCGGGTCAGGGGCTGGCCCCCCTGTGCGGCCAGAGGGACGGAGTCGAACTCGCCGTCCACTGTGACCGCTTCGAGGAGCGGGTTGTGTGCCAGCCCGGCGAGCAGGGTGAGGAGGATGTCCGGGCCGAGGACGGTGCCGGGCGGAGCCATCAGCACCACCCCTCGCAGGTCGCCGGGCCGCTCCAGGTCGATCATGGCCAGCTCGGCCAGGAGTTGGTTGACGACCAGAGGGGTCTGGCCCCGGGTGGTGGCCCTTTGGAGCTGGCCGGCCAGCTCGGGGTCCGACCCGATGACGCTGAAAGAGGAACCGTCGGCCGCCAGCTTCGCCGGCTGGCCGAAGGTCAGGCCGAGGGTGTCAGCCGGCGGCACCGACAGGTTGTCCCCGGGCAGCACGAGTTGCTGCACCCCGGCACGGCCGAGGGCACCGGCCGTGGAGGGGGCCAGGCCCGAGACCGATACCCAGGTACTGAGGGCGGGCGCCGTCCCGAGCGTGGCCGCGAGCGATGTCGAGCCCTGGATCAACAGGTTCTGGAGGTCGGGCTCCAAACCGGCGCTCACGAGCGCCCCCGCATCCGTGGGCACCGATGTTGCAGGTAACAGCTCGTCGCCGCTAGCGAGCGCCGAGCGCAGGTTGCTCACGGCGGTGCGCTCGGGGGCGTTGCCACCGGCCATGGCCGCCACCTGGGCCGGAGGGACCTGCAGTGTCACTGGCACCCGCTCGGTGGCCAGGACCGAGGCGTCCGCCTCCAATACCCCAGGGCTGACTGATTGGGCCGGGGCGGCCGTCACCGCGCCCTCAGGGCCAGATCGGGCCAGAGGGCTTCCGTCACCGCCCAGATCGACCACGGTGGCCACCTCGAGGCGGTGGTAGCCGGCTGCGTCGGCCCCTGCGTAAACGAGGAAGGTGGTGAGAGGCTTTCCCACCAGCGCTCCGTAGCTTTCGAGGAAAACCTGGACCGGGTAGACGCCCGTGGCAGTCACAGGCAGGCCCCCGGGGCTGTTGACGGGTATGTCGAGGTCTACGCCCCCGGCCCGGTCCCGTGGCAGTTTCGCAAGGGGGACGGGCTGGGGGAGCTGGTAGATGAACGGCGTAAGGGCCGTTCCGTCGCGCGCCGCCTGGAACTGCGACCGGGCCATGAGCGCCCCATACGCCGTGAAGCCAAGAGCCTCGGTCGAAGGCGACTTGGCCGTCACGTGGAGGCGCAGGCGGAACACGGTCGCCCTGGGGCCCAACGTCGGTGTCTGCGCCAGCAGGCGCAACGAGTCGGGGCCCTTGGCGACGGCTGACGCCGGCCTGAGACCTCCCGCCCTGGACGAGGCGGGGCGGCCGCGCACGGAGGCGGTGGCCGTCCCGGGCGAAGCGACCGCAGTGGCTAGGACCATCAGAGCCGCCGCAGCCGCTCGAGCGGCCGCCGTCCAGGGCGCCCGGCAGGCCGCGCCTTTCCGGCAGCAGCTCACGTCCGGGCTCCCAACGGCGCGACGGCGCTGGTGAGCACGCAGAGCCCGTCCGGGTCGTCACGGAAGCCGGCGCGGCGGTAGAGGTGCAGAGCCGCATCGTTGCCCTTCTGGGTGTTCACGGCGATCGTGTCGGCGCCGACGGACCTCAGCCAGGACAAGCCGTCGACCAGTAGGCGGCGGCCCAGGCCCCGGCCCTGCTCCGTCGGGGCCACCGCCAGGCGCTGCACGTAGCCCCGACGCCCCGACGCCCCGCAAATGGCGTACCCGGTCACCCTGTGGTTCGCACCCAGGACGACGCGGAACCGCCGCCTGGGGGTCGCCTCCAGAGCCTCCCGCAGGCCGGCGCCGTCCAGCCGCCAGAAAGGAGGGAAGGCGGCCGCATCCACTTCGAGAGCGCCCTGCCTGCGCCGTCCCCAAGGGCGGCGCACAGCCGGCCCCGGCGGCATCGGCGGCAGCGGTACGGAGCGGTCGAGCAGGAGCAGGTGGAGTCGCTCCCGCACCTCGAAACCGGCCTCCAGGAACCCTCTCTGCTCATCCGGAGCCAGCGCCCCCGTCACCACCTTGTCGAAACCCTGTTGAGCCAGCAACCGCAGGCAACGCCGCACGAACTCGGCCGATGGGGGACCACCGTCCGGCACTGGGACCAGCAACGCCACGGAGCTGTCGGCTCGCCACGGGCCCACCCGGGCGGACTCGTCGCCCCAGCGGATCAGGTTGCCGTAAGCGGGCATGACGGGACCCTAGTCTCAGCACTGCCAGCCTACCGGGAGCCGGGCTGCCCACGTAGGCCGCGCCGGGCGCGTTCCGGGCGAACTGGGCGTAGGACCGGACAATTGCCTTCAGCCCGGCCCCCGAACCTGCCGATACCCGCGGTTGGTGATCGACCTACCCGCTGTGCTGCGCCACGTCGTCGAGCAAGGGGCTTCGGACCTCCACATCAAGGTGGGGTCGGCTCCTCGTGTGCGGATAAATGGGGACCTGCGGATGACGCCCTTCCCGGCCGTGGGGCCCGAGGAGTGCGAGGAGCTCATCCAGGTGGTACTGCCTCCCGAGAGGCTCGAGGAGTTCAGGGCCACCGGGGAAGCCGACTTCTCCCTCTCGGTGAGCGGGCTGGGCCGCTTCCGGGCCAACGCCTTCCGCCAGCGGGGCACGGGTGGCCTGGTCCTGCGCCGCGTCCTGCCCAGCGCTCTCTCGGCCACCGATCTCGGCCTGCCCCCGGTCGTCACCAGGTTGGCGGAGGAGCAACGCGGGCTGGTGCTGGTGACCGGCCCCACAGGGTCGGGCAAGACGACGACCCTGGCCGCCATGATCGATCACATCAACAACAACCGGGCGGCCAACATCATCACCATCGAGGACCCGATCGAGGTCCTGCACCGGGACAAGATGTCGATCATCAGCC
>JAKACE010000352.1 GCA_021821705.1 Actinomycetes bacterium
TGACGATGACAGTCGCACCGAGCAGTCCGAAGCCGACCACGAACAGGCCGGTCACCCCGCCCGTACGGATGGCGACGCGCAGGGCAGCCGGCAGCGATCCCTCACGGGCGCCGGCGGCCGTACGCACGTTGCCGCGAACCGCCGTGCTCATGCCGATGAAGCCGGCGAGCCCCGAGAAGGTGGCGCCGACGATGAAGGCGATCACACGGAATATGCCCGACGGCACGAAGGCGAGGACCGTATGCCCACTGACAGTATTGACCACCTTCGTCGCCGTCACGAACACCAGGACCGCAACCGGCACGACGATTATGCCGATCGTGCGGTACTGGCGCCTCAGGTAGGCGAGGGCGCCCTCCTGGATGGCATGGGCGATCTCTTTCATCGCCGGTGTACCCTCGTCGGCGGCGAGGACTTTACGCATGAGCACGAAGGCGGTACCGATCGACACCACGGCGCACGCCAGGGCGAAGACCAGCCACGCCCATTCCGTGCTCCGCAGGGTGAAAGCCTGGTAGCCGCCAGAACCCCCTGCACTGGCAGCGACGAAGTGACCCATCAGAGCTTCTCCTTTATGGCGCCGGCCGGCTCCGCCGGCCCAGCTGCGGGCGGTGCACCAGCACCGTCCGGGTCGTTTAGGCCGGAAGTGACATTACGTACGCGGACTTGGCGCCCGGCCCTCTCGCCAAGTGTGCGCTCGACCCCCGCAACACGAACTACCAAAGGCCCGCCGAAGGGCTGCTTGCCCAGCACTTCAACCTCGGCCCCCGGGACCAGCCCCATGTCGCCGAGGAACGCGACCATAGCCGGGCTCACCGAGCTCGACAACGCCACGGTCGCCCTCTGGCCCGGCTCGAGGTCGTACAGCTGAGCCATCAGCGGCATCCCTTCGGAGCCCAGACCGGGTATGGGGAACCCGTGCGGGCACGTGGCCGGGTGACCGAGAGCCTCGTACAGACGGTCCTCGACGTCCTGGGGCAGGTCGTGCTCGAACTGCGGGGCCAGCCGATCGGCCTCGGACCACGGGTAGCCGAGGATGTCAGCCAGGAACCTCTCGACGATGCGGTGCCGGCGCACGACGGCGACGGCCAGTTTGCGGCCAGCAGGAGTGAGCGACACACCCCGGTAGGGGGCGTGACTGACAAGCTCCTGGTCGACCAGACGCTTGACCATCGCCGTGGCGGTGGCCGGCGAAACGCCGAGCGCGCCAGCAAGATCCCCTGTCCGGGCCCAGTCACCTGGTTCGGGCGTACGGCGCCAAATCTCCCTCAGCGCTGCACGTTGCGAACGAGTCAGCTCGCTGTCCATGTTCGGTCGAGTTGGAACCTAGATTTTATGGCCACTGAAAGTCAATAGCAGGGCCCCTGAAACCAGGAGAAGGGCCCGGCGCCCCTAGGGGGGCGGCACAAGGTCCCCCCGGTCCTGAGCCGCTGCCGTGGAACGCCGAGCCGGATCATGGGCCCGGGACGTGGCCGCATCGTGGGCACGCGGCGGCATCGTGGCCCGGACGGGCCTACAGCGGAGGCAGGTCGGCGAACGACGACATGTCCATGTAGATGGCGCCGGTGTCGTCGCCGTCGGTCGGGCCACCGAACACGGTCATACGCACGCAGGTGCCGGTGTCCTTGCGGATGAACGCCGCATTGTCCACCAGGGTGCGGATCAGCGGGATGCCCAGGCCCCGCTCGAAGTTGAGGCGCTCGGGGTCGGTGATGGGGGGAGGGAACTCGAGCTTGTCGGGGTCGAAGCCCAGGCCCGAGTCCTCGATGGTCACTTCGAGACGGTCCGTCGCTTCCCATATCTCGACATGAACGGGGGCATCTGGGTGGACCACCCGGTTGGCCTCGATGGCATTGGTGCAGGCCTCCGACACAGCCAGCTTGAGGTCGTCCACCCTCTCGTCGGCCAGGGCGCGCCGAGCCGAGGCAACCGACGCGACAACCAGCCGCACGATGGCGATGTACTCGGGGCTGGAGGGCACGTCCAGCTCGAGCACCAGAGCACGCTGCATGGCCCTGCGGACTGGCGCTACTCGGCTACAGCCTGGTCGACTGAGCCGAAGATCGAGAAGACCTTGGTCAGGCCGGTTATCTCGAAGACCTTGAGGATGCGCTGGTGGGTGCAGACCAGGGTCAGGTCGCCGTCGTGGCTGCGCAGGCGCTTGAGCCCGCCCACCAGCACTCCCAGGCCGGTCGAGTCCAGGAAGTCCACGCCTTCGAGGTCCACCACGATCTGGTGCTTGCCCTGGCTGACGAGCTCGACCAGCTTCTCCCTCAGCCGGGGTGCGGTGTACACGTCAACCTCGCCCTTGACGGCAAGGACCGTGTAGGGGCGCCGGCTGTCGTCTACCTCCAGACCCAGTTCCATTCGACAGTAACCCTCCTGATGTGCCTGCCCAGGCCCTAATGACGTCGCTACCGTAGCAGCTTGGCCGTCGTTCGCCGGCCATGACCCCGGGCTGTTGCCCCAAAGACCCTACCCCGGCTCGGAGCCCTAGCACCGCCAGTACGAAGTCGCGTGCCAGACTCGATGCGTGCCACCTGAGGCGGCGGCCTTCTTCGACCTCGACAAGACGGTGATCGCCAGGGCGTCGGTGATCGCCTTCTCCCGCCCCTTCTACCGCGAGGGCCTGCTCACCCGCAGGATCCTCGCCCGCGGCCTGTGGTCGCAGGTGATGTTCCTGCGCTTCGGGGCCCGCGCTACGGCCCTCGAGAGGATGCGCCAGCGTCTGCTCCGCGTGACCGAGGGGTGGGAGCAGGAGCGCGTCAGGCGGGTGGTGACCGACACGCTGGTCCAGGTGGTGGCCCCCATCGTCTACAAGGAGGCGCTCGACCTGATCGCCGAGCACAAGGCGGCAGGGCGCCGCGTCTACATCGTGTCAGCCGCCCCCGAGGAGATCGTCGAGCCGCTCGCTTCGTACCTGGGCGCCGACGGCGCCATAGGCACCCAGGCGGCGGTCAGCGCCGGGCGGTACACCGGCCAGCTGCTCAGCTACTCCTACGGGCCCCGCAAGGCCGAGCACATCCGCCAGATCGCCGAGCGCGACAGCATAGACCTGGCCGACAGCTGGGCCTACAGCGACTCCGCCACCGACCTTCCCATGCTCGAGGCGGTCGGGCACCCCGTCGTCGTCAACCCCGATCGTGCCCTGCGCCGCATCGCTCGCATGAGGGACTGGCCGGTGATGCGCTTCACCGAGCTGACGCCGGTGAAGCCGGCCATACCCGCTCCGCTGCGGGTGGCGGCGGCCGGAGCCGTGGGTGCCAGCCTGCTCGGGGCCGCCGCGCTGGTGGCCGCACGCCGGCGAGGCGCCGTCCCGGCCGAGTGAGCCCAGGCGCGCCGGGCGGGCGGTGCACCACCGCCTGACCTGCACAGGCCGTGGCCCACCGCCCGCCGGTACGGGCATTCGCACAACTTGCCGACGGCCAGCGGGCCGTCTCTGTCAGGCCGCCTTCAGCTTCTTGGCGGCAACGAAACCGACACCGACGATGATCGCAAGGAAGAGCAACTTTTTGAACATGCTGACACCGTAGTGGCCACGGCCGTCAA
>JAKACE010000353.1 GCA_021821705.1 Actinomycetes bacterium
GGATGAGCACGGGCAGGAACAGCTCGGGCCGGGCCACGACCGCGTCGTGGCCGGCGGCCACCTCGTAGCGGTGGGCGCCCAGCAGGGCGGCCAGGCGGTCCTGGCGCCAGGGGGCCACCACCGCGTCCTCGGTCGTCACCACCACTGCGCCGGGCACCCGTAGCGAAGCCAGCCAGGGCGAGCTGTCGTAGGCGTTGAGCTCGGCGCCGGCCTCTATGAAGGCGGCCAGTTGGGACGCCGCCCTCTCCTGGAGCGCCCAGGGGTCGTGTGCGGGTGTCGGGCACTGGGCCTGGCCGGTCACTGAGGCACCCCCTGGGCCACATCGATAATCGAGACGGCTGCCTCCACGGGGGGTGCTTGTCTGCCGGCTGGGACCGGGACCGTCCGTGCCGTTGACATCGGCGTGCAGGGCCCGGTCCAGGGGCGTTGCGTGCGGTTGGGCCCCGTCAGCGCCGGCTGCGGCAGGCACCGAGGGCAGGCCGGCGCCGGCGCTCCCGGTTGGCGGTGCGGGCACGTGGGCGTGGCTGGGCCTGTTGGCGGGGCCAGGGCTCCTGGCCGTACGCCGGGCCACCGCCTGGTCGTGGCGCCGCAGTCGCCACGCCAGCACGTCCGACGCCGCCCCGGGCCACTGCCTGGCGGCGGCCGAACCTGCCCTTGCCACTGCCCGGACCGCGGGCCTGAGCCAGGTGTTGCCGGCAAACTCGGACGCGGTGGCGCACAGCACGATGCCTGCGAGGAGATCGGGGTGCCGGCGGGCCAGGACCTGGGCCACAGCGCCGCCCATGGAGTAGCCGACGGCGATGCTGCCCCGCAGGCCGAGCTGCTCCATGGTCTCGGCCAGCTCGTCTGCGCAGCTGTCAAGGCTGAACGGCTGCTCGCGGCGCCCTCCCGAGCCGTGCCCGCGCAGGTTGGGTGCGACGGCCCGGAAGTGCCTGCCCAGTTGGGGGAGCGCGGCGTGCCAGTTGAGGGCCGCGGTGGCCATCCAGCCGTGGAGGAGCACCAAGGCGGGGCTGCCTGGCGGGCCGGCCGCCTGCCAGGCATGGACCACGGCCCCGTCGGCCAACCTGACGGCCAGCGCTGTCGGCTCGGTACGCGCTGTCAGCTGTTCCCTGATCCCGTGCTGCCTTTCCCCTGCCGACGCCGCGGCCCGCTCATGCTACCGGCGCTCAGCTGCGAGGGTCGGCCTGGTGGCCCCAGCAGGGCAGTGCTCCGCACGGACGGGTGCGGGCCCTGGCCCTGGCCGGTGGCAGGGGGCCACCTACGTGGTATCTCGGTGAGCAGGGCCCGTGGGTGCCCCGTTCTGCCCCCGCACCGCCTCGGCGAGCATGGTGGTATGGGAAAGCAACTCTCGTTCGCGCCCGCCCGCCCATGGCGTGCCCGCACAGAGGCGAGCGGGCGATGGGACCGGGGCGCCAAGGTGGTCGGGTTGCTGCGCGTCGCGCTGGGCGCTACCTGGCTGCTCGACGGTGGTTTGCAACTGCAGCCTTTCATGTTCACCAAGGGCTTTGTCACCAGCGTCCTGATGCCGAGCGTCCAGGGCAACCCGGGGTTCGTGACCCGGCCCGCGCTGGCCGTGGCGCACCTCATCGAGCCCCACATCGCCGCTTGGAACGCCCTGTTCGCCGGGGCCCAGGTCACCATCGGCGCAGGCCTGCTCGTCGCCGCGCTCGCCCGCAGGGCCGGCCTGCTGCGCCTGGTGCTGACGGCCTCGGTGCTGTGGTCGGCCTTGGTGTGGTGGCTCTCGGAGGGGCTCGGAGGCGTTCTCACGGGCTCGTCGCCCCTGTCGGGTGCCCCTGGGGCCGTGGTCCTCTACATCGTCGCAGGAGTGCTGCTCTGGCCCGGGCGGCCCACGGCGGACGACCCCGCGCCGGCCCCCCTGCTCGGTACAGCGGTGGCCAGGGGGGCTTGGCTCGGCCTATGGGCACTGTGCGCCTTCCTCCTGCTCGAACCGGGCAACCAGGCGCCGGGCGCGGTGACCTCCGTCCTGTCCAGCGCGGCGGCGGGGGAGCCCCCCGCCCTGCGGGACCTCCTGTCGGGCGCCGCCCGCGACCTGGCCGGCACCGGGCCATGGTTGGACTCCCTCCTGGCCCTGGTAATGCTCGCCGTTGGCCTGGCCGTGGCACTGCGGGTGCGTCCCCGGGCCGCCCTGTCGGTTGCCATCGCACTTAGCATTGCCATTTGGGCCTTCGGTGAAGCCTTCGGTGGCATCCTCACCGGCCAGGGCACCGACCCCAACAGCGGGCCGTTGTGGGCCCTCCTGGCCGCTTGCATGTGGGCCGGCCTGTCCCTGTCGCCCGAGCCGGCTGTCCGGCGCCGGGCCGGTTTCGAGCCCCTGGGCGCCGGTCAAGGCCATCGGCCTGCCCAGGCCTGAGGCGCACTTTCCCCGGCTGGCGAGAAACTAGTTCGATGATCGAACTATCTGGGGTATTCTCAGCCCATGGCAAGAGGCGCACCGATGGCAAGAGGCACCGCGGCCGGCGGGGCGCCGGTGCCTGCTCCGCCCCCCGGCCGTGCTCAGCCGGTCGGTTCCGCCGGTGGGGAGGTGCACCCCGGTGCCGGGCGTGGGGAGCAGGCGGCCGGTCCCGGGTACGCAGGTAGGCACGGAGCGCCGCCGGCAGCGAGTGACGCCGTTGCCGCGGTGAGGGCGCTGGCCCGGGCTTCACGGATGCTCGAGAAGGCCTCGGGGGGCCTGGCATTGGCCCACTACCGGGTCCTCGAGGCCGTGGCGGCCGGCGACGAGCGGGCCTCGGGTGTGGCCCGACGTCTGGCCCTGGGCAAGCCGGCCATCAGCGCAGCGGTGGAGGCTCTCTGCCAGCGCGGGCTGTTGGTGCGGGGCGAGGTGGAGGGTGACCAGCGTGCCTTCGCCCTGGCGGTGAGCGACGAGGGCCGTCGGTGCCTGGCCCGCAGCGAGGAGGCCATGGTCGATTGGCTGAACCGGGTCTGCGCTCCGAGCGGGGTTTCGGGCGCGGTGCTCGATGGGCTGTGCCGGCTCGGCGAGGCCCTGGACGCAGCCTCACGGGGCCCCGGCCCGACAGGCAGCGCCCACGGCGCCTGCCCTCCGGTGGAGGGACCGGCCCGGCCGTGACGCGCCGGAGCGGGCCTTGGGACCGAGGGAGGCGGCCGAGCCCGGCCACCAAGGGGATGGAGCGCGGCTGGGTGAGGCGCCTGTGGGGCTACGTCCGCCGTCACCGCCGTGACGTCCGCTGGGCCCTGGCCGCGGCCGTCCTCGGCAGCGCCTGCCAGACAGCTGTCCCCATGGTGGAGCGCGAGATCGTCGACGGCGTCATATTGCACGCCGACCAGCCGCTCTGGCCGTGGTTGGGCCTGCTGGTCGCCCTTTCGGCGGCCGCCTTCGGTTTTGCCTACGTGCGCCGCTACCGCGGTGGCAGGGTCGCCCTGGGCGTGCAGTATGCCTCCTTTTTGGAGACCGCGGCCCCGCCCGGCGTGTTTCATGAATCCGTCCAGGTGTGCGGTCGCTCGGCTTGTTGGTCTTCCTCTTTGTAGAGTGCCCGCATCGCCGCCCCCCCCCCCCATATTT
>JAKACE010000354.1 GCA_021821705.1 Actinomycetes bacterium
CAGTGCCAGCACCTGCGGGCGGTATCAACCGGGCGGATCGTTTCAACTCGCGGCAACGTCGGAGCCGCGACACTTGGCCAGATCCGCGAGACGATCGCAGTCATGCTCGACATCCCTGTCTGACCTCGACGAACCGTCCCCTACCGTTCACGGAGAGCCGTCCCGGTATCCCAACCATGGCGAAGGTTCATCCGCTTCGACCCCCGTCCTGGGGCCTCGGACGCGCATATCCGCGACACGACCCGCGTCCTGCTACGCGTGTCATGACGCGAACCGACCTGGACAAAAGTCCAGGTCGGAGGCGTAAAAGCAGCGTGGAGGTGGCGGGAATTGAACCCGCGTCCTTCAGCCTCTCGCCGAGCATTCTCCGAGCGCAGCCAGTGAAAGGTGTCGGCCGCCGGTCGCCACTGGCGACGGCCCACGGCCCCAGCTAACTGAGATTTTCCCTACGGCCGGTTAGCACAACCGCAAGGTGAGCCCCGCATTATGACGCCCGCTGCTGGCCCGCAGGGCTTGGACCAGACGGACGGGCTGCGATTAAGCAGCCAGCGCTAGACGCGCGTTGCCTGTATTGGCATTTGTGGTTTTCCCAGTTGTTTTACGTGGCATCCGGGGACCACGGCTCGCTTCTCTCGGTCCGACAGCCAAAGTCGAAGCCGATCACCCCCATGGGTGTGTCAATGTTCCAGGACCCTCCAGTGTACCCCGGCCCGGATGGCGCAGGCCGGGAGATCTGGAGGCGCTGTCAGGCCCAGCCTGAGGAGGAGTGCGCCGGGGCCCCAGGCCACAGCGAAGCCCACGTCCGGCGGGGGACCGGTGTGCCCCTGGCCACCATGGCCAGCACGTCGGGAGTGAGGACGATGCCGACCGTGGTGCCGTGGTCCTGTACCAGTAACGCGGCGCCGGACCGGCCGGCGATGGCGAGCGCCGGCTCGTCGGGGTGGAGGCTGGCCGGAGGGGCAGCGCCCGAGCGTGCCGCCGTCACCCAGCCGGGCACCTGCCAGCGCCGGGGTGCCTGGCCCGGTTCGGATGTCCCGTCGGCACTGTAGGGGCCGCCGGCGACGGGATCGTCGCTCCTGGCGCCGGGCGACGGCTGAGCGTTGGGGGCGAGAGCCTGTGGCGGCAGGGCCAGAGCGACGTCCTTGGCCCGCACCGAGCCCTGGAGCCCGGGCGGCACGGCGGCCAACTGCTGGGCGGTGACGACGCCCGACCAGCCGTTGCCTCCCCAGTTCTCCAGGAGGAAGGCTGCCTCGGGATAGCGCGAGACCCACTCGGACCAGAAGGTCCCGGCCGTCAACCAGCCCGGGGCGATAACCGCCGGGCGCATGATGTCGGAGACCCTGGCATCTCCGAGCACGTGCTGGGCCCGGCCCACGACCTGCTCGCGCTTCGCCGACGACAGGATGAACCAGCCGGTCACGCCCACGGTGAAGGCGTCGACCGAGTCGCGTGCCTCGAACAGCGTCAGGGCGCCGAAGAGGCAGGCCATGCCGAGCACGGTCCCGGCCCCGGCCGCGAGCCGGGTGGCCAGCCAGCGGTTGCGGGTGGCCGCCCAGAGGATGCCGTGCAGTACCCGGCCGCCGTCGAGGGGCGAGGCCGGCACCAGGTTGAACATGCCGAGCAGGATGTTGATAGCCCCGAGCCAATCCAAAGAGGCGCCGGCCAGATCCCAGCCGAAGTGGCGCGAGGCCGCGGCCAGGCCGAGGGATGCGCCGCCCACCACGCCGCTGGCCAGCGGGCCGACCACGGCTATCCACAGCTCCGACAGGGGCCTCGTGCTCTCGCCCTCGATCCGGGTGAGGCCGCCCATGAACCACAGAGTGATCCCGTCCACCCGCATCCCCGCCCGCCGGGCCGCGACGGCGTGGGCGATCTCGTGCACAAGCACGCCGACCAGCAGGCCAAGGGCGGTCAGGGCCCCAGCCACCCAGTAGCTCGGGCGGGGGTAGCCCACCACCTTGGGCAGCTGGTCGACGGAGAGCATGTAGGCCACGGCGCCCGCCAGGGCGAGCAGGCTCCAGTTGACGCCCACCGTCACACCGCCGACCCGCCCCAGCTTCAGCGTGTCGCGCACCTAGTGGCCTCCTTCTGGCACCTGGGGCTGTCCAGGCCTCCAGCTACTTCAACGCTTACAGTTCTAGCTTGCTTCCCTTTGTAGGCGTGTTCCCTGTGGGTGGCCTGGGAGCAACCTGAAGACGAGGGAGCATTGGGCCGGCGCCCCCCGGCGCCCCCCGGCGCCCTCCCGCGGTCAGCGGCGCCGGGGGCCCATGGCCCGTTTGGCCTCCATGAGGGCTTCCCGGTCGGCGATGGCCCGGCGCTTGTCGTACTCCTTGCGGCCCCTGGCCAGGGCCAGCTCGACCTTGGCTCGCCCGTCCTTGAAGTAGACCGACAGCGGTATGAGGGTGAGGGGGCCCTGCCTGGTCTCCCGGGCCAGCTCGTCTATCTCGCGCCGGTGGAGCAGGAGCTTGCGGGACCGGTCGGGGTCGAACATCCCGAAGGCGGTGGCATAGCCGTAGGGCGAGACGTGCATCCCGTGCAGCCAGACCTCGCCGTCCTGCGCCCTCGCAAAGGAGTCGCGCAGCTGCACGCGGCCCTCGCGCAGCGACTTGACCTCGCTGCCGACCAGGACGATGCCGGCCTCGTAGGTGCCCACCACGTCGTAGTCGTGTTGCGCCTTGCGGTTCTGGGCGACGAGGCCTCGGGAGGCGGCAGTCTTCGCTGTCATAGCGCGTCAAAGGTAGTTTCGTCGCCGTGCTCGTGCTACCGGAACATCTCTGGGACAGGATGGTGGCCCACTGCCTGGCCGGGCTCCCGATGGAGGCCTGCGGCCTCATCGCCGGGGTGGAGGACGCCAGCGCCGCCCGGGTGAGCGAGGTCTACCCAACGGCCAATGCCGCCAACTCGGCCAGGGTCTACACGGTCGAGCCCCTGGACCTGCTCAAGGCCGACCGCGCCGCCGAGGCGGCGGGCATGGCTGTCCTGGGTGTGTGGCACAGCCACACCCACACGCCCGCTTACCCCTCGCCCACCGACATCGCCCAGGCGCCCGACCCGGCGTGGCACTACGTCCTGGTCTCCCTGAGCGACGTCGAGCCGGTCATGCGCAGCTACAGGATCGTCGACGGCCGCGCTTCGGAGGAGCCGCTGGCCCTCGCGCCTTGCCGGGATACTGCCGTACAATGGTGATCGGAGAAGTCGGGTTTGGCGACAGGGCCGGGCCCGGCACCGCGCCATATAGGAGATGCCGTGCCCGTCGAAGTGCGCCTGCCCAACATCCTGCGTCCCCTCGCCGGCGGCGAGCCCGTCGTCAAGGCCGAAGGCGCGACGCTGCGAGAGGTCTTCGACGACCTGGTGAGCCGCTACCCGGGCCTCGAGGCGTCGCTGTTCACGCCTGAGAGGGAGATGCACCGCCACCTCAACGTGTTCCTCAACGACGACGACGTCCGCTACCTGGGCCGCCTGGAGGCAAAGGTGAGCGAGTCCGACACCGTCACCCTCATGCCGGCGGTGGCGGGCGGGGCCGACTGAGATG
>JAKACE010000355.1:0-1923 GCA_021821705.1 Actinomycetes bacterium
GGCCCTCGTCGCTGTCCGGGATGTCCCCGTAGCCCAGGATGACCAGTGCCACCAGCTCGCCGGCGTTGTCGGCGAAGACGACCTGGCCCTCGTCGTCCACGACGGCATAGGCCCAACCCCCCGGCCCGTCGGGGTGGGGAGGCAGCGATACGGGCTCGTTGGGCCCGAGGGAGATCAGCATCATAAGTACGTCGCGAACTTGTAGGGCGTCGCGCTGCCGTTGGGAAGTAGTGATTGGAAAGCCATCACCAACACCTATGCCGGCTGGGGCCGACGGTGGCGCACCGCCTTGGAGCGCGCCCGTGCCCCTTTCTGGTTTTTAATGCTCATCGCTCGACAACGACACTTTCAGCCCAACAGCCGCCAGACGTTCAGGGCTCTCGGCAGAGAAGCCGTAGAGCTCCGTGAAACCAACAACGTGCAACTTGGCGCCGGTGCCCCATGGCAGTACGGGTGCAAGCCCATCCCGCGTCATGTACCTCGCCCCGTCCATGCCGCTCACGTGAAAGACCAGGTCGTCTTCCACCCACTCGCGCTGTGCTCTCACCGAGAGAGCCAACCATAAACACCAGATGGTCTGCGCCGCTACAGCCGCTGCCACTTGGGCGGGCATCCGCATAGCCTCGTTGACGGCTACCGTGACCCAAGGGAACCTGTCGTCGCCCTCTCTGCAATAAGTTTCCGGGGTAAACGCGCTTTCAGAGCCCTGAAAGGCTCCTTGCCGACAAGGGGCAAAGCCCAGGGCGCGCGCCTGGCCCCAACATGCCTCAGTCGGCTCACCCGTCTCGACTGCTTTCGCGTATGCCGCCTGATCGGCCCATTCCACCGTCATGAGAGTGCTTTTCACCCACGGTTCCCAAGTGCCCAGGTACGGTGCAGCCAAATACGAACGCAAGGCGGCTTCGGCAGCGCAATGGATGATGTCCAAACGGCTGCCGGTCTTGACTATCACGATCCGCTGTACCAGCTCGTCCATCTCGGCCCTGCTCCCCTGCCGGAACGGTTCGTGCCCCTCGTGCACGCTACCCAGCCCAGCCGTTGAGCTGTGGATCACGGTGGAGCTCGGGCCACGAGCCGGCGGCGCCTACGGGGGCCCCGCCTGGGCCCGGCACTTCATAGTGGACGATCGTGCCAACATTGTGGGCGTCGTAACCAGCGACCGTGATGCCGACTGCGCCGTTCGGGTCGTGGGTGACAAGCGCTGAGTTCTGGAAACCGATAAACCGTCCTAGTGTCGCGACCAACCGCCCGTCCCGGCCGTCGAGGACCTCGGCGCCGCCTGTACCTACGACGACGACGTCCATCTGGCCCTTCTCGAGCTCGGCAGCGACGACGCCACCCATGACCTCGCCAGGCGCTGGCGCCCGCCAGAGCACTTTCCCTGTTGCCCCATCGAGAGCGTACACGGTCCCGCTGCCGTGCCCGTTCGAGGTCCCCTCGACGACATCGAGGCGCCCGGTCCCGAAAAGGTCCACCAGTGCTGGTGAGGACATGGTCGCCGCGTCGAGCTTGTCCGACCAGGCGAGCTTGCAATGCGCTGTGAGCGCCAGTACCTCGTCTGTGCTGCTCGCGCCCTTCCAGTAGGTGCCGGTCCCAGAGACTATGCCCACTGCTCCGCCTCCAAGGAACGGCCCGACCGCCGGCGACGAGTCGACCTCCTGGGTGGTGTTGTACTCGCACACCAGCCCACCAGAGGGGCTCCCTGTGCCTGCGTTGCCGGTCGGGGCCAAGACCCTGATGTGGCCGCCGTTGCTGTACTGCACACCATTGGCAAGACCAGCCGTCTGTGCGCCGCCCTCGACTATCTCGGTCCTCCCATTGCCGTACAGATCGGCGAGCGCCGGCGTCGAGAAGCCACTGTCCGATGTGAACCATGGGAAACCGTCCAGCATCTTCCCGGTCCTGGCGTTGACGGCCGCTTCT
>JAKACE010000355.1:1933-3531 GCA_021821705.1 Actinomycetes bacterium
GTCGGTGCTGCCTTGCCGGTCGCCGACGGCAAGGGACGCTGCGACCCCCGTCGGGACCGGGTTGCCGGGGTCATGGACGGTCACCTTCCAAGCCAGCTTCCCGTTGGGGCCGAAAGCCTCGTACGCACCAGTCGGGTCGTGCTTCGTCGGGGCGCCAGCGCCGATGAACACGGTGTCGTCGGGGGAACCTGGCCCGAGGGCCGCTACAGAGGGGGTGGAGCGGATAGGGATGCCGTCTGTGGACGCCGGCCATCCCGGGACCGGCCGCCCTGTCGCGAGTGACAGGGCGTAGATATGACCGCCGATGGTGCCGACAACCACCGCCGGCTGGCCGTCCAGCGTGGCGACGTTCGGTGACGAAGTCGAGATCGGGGAACCGTCGGGCACCGTGTAGCTCCACGTCCTGGTGATGTGCAAGAGCCCATCGACCGGCGCCGTAGAGGGGAGCGGGCCCGGCAGAGCGAGTAGCGCCACCGCCAGGAGAGCAGGTGCAGTGAAAGCCATCACCGACACCTACCCTGGCTGGGCCCGCCGACCGTGGTTGCACACCGGGCAGCCGGGAGCGGCTGCCCGATCAGCGACTGTCGCTATCCACTCGTGGCCCTTCGGGCTGCAGATCCACCACATCTTCTTGTTCGACCCAGCGCTCACCTGCTGCGGGGTAAGGGCGCTGTTGCGAGCCGGGCGCCACCGGGCGAACGGGTTGGGGTGGGTGGTGACCAGGACGGTGTGCCCAGCGAACACTTGCTTGTTGGAGCAAACCGGGCAGCCTCTCCCTTTGGCCCGGTCACTGATCCTCGCCTCCCACTCATGGCCCTTCGGGCAGATCCACCATGCCCTCTTCTCCGACCCGGCGGTCACCTGCTGCGGGGCGAGGGTGCCGTTACGGGCAGAGTGCCATTGAGCCGCCAGGTCCGGGTGGGTGGTGGCCAGGTCGTTGTCTGCTTTGGGGTGTTCTTGTAGTCCCATACTTACACCTATGCCGCGAGGCTCGCTGGCCCCTGTCCCAGGAGGGGCAAGGGTGATGGCTTGGGCTCGTTGACAGTGCGCACAGCGCTGACGAAAACGAACTGGGAGCGCCGTTCGATCGAGGCGACATTGAAGCCCATATCCTTCAAGGATCGCTCGATGGCGTCGTCGTCCCCGGTGCGGCTTGCTGTCTCGGCCAGCCAGAGCTGGCCGTCGATGCGGAGGACACGGTGCGCTTCGCGCAGGTAGTCAATGTAGTTCGAGCCCATCAAGGCAAGTGAGAGGACCGCTATATCCACCGAGGCGCTCTCCAATGGGACATGCGAGATGTCACAAGCGACTACCCGCTCGTCGACGGCGATGTGATCGAAGCCGTGGATCTCGTGAGGATGAGCAGGCTGCTTCTTCTCGAGCCGCTTGGCCAGCAGCATCTCCCCGCACCCGAGGTCAGCCACCACCCTCCTGTCCGGCCTGGCGGCGAGCCAGTCGCCGAAAACGTGGGCTGGCACGCACTCCCACTGCTGGCTCGCCTGGCGGTAGAGGTCGTGGTAACGGCGCCACTCCTCTGGGGCCTCGACGAGACGGCGGTGGGTGCTCTCCGAGCTCGACCTGTACAACCGGCTGTTGAT
>JAKACE010000356.1 GCA_021821705.1 Actinomycetes bacterium
GGCGCGGTGACCGGTGACTGCCCCGAGGAGGTGACCGAGTGAGCGAGGCATCTGTCTACCAGGCCCTCCGGGGCCACCTGGCTGCCCTCCGCCTCTCAGCTGCGGCCGAGTCCCTGCCGGGGCTCTTGGACCAGGCAAAGGCGGGGCACTGGAGCACGACCGTGCTCTTGGAGCGGCTCTTTTCCACCGAGGTCGGAGCCGCCGACGCCCGCCGGCAGGCCACCTTGGCCCGCTTCGCCTGCCTGCCCGCCCCCTGGAGGATCGCCGACTTCGACTTCGACGCCCAGCCCTCGGTCGACAAGAAGCTCGTCGCCGAGCTCGAAACGCTGCGCTTCTTGGACGACGCCACCAACTTGTTGCTGATCGGGCCGCCCGGGGTCGGCAAGACGATGCTCTCGGTCGGCCTCGGCTGGGCCGCCGTCGACGCCGGCCACAAGGTGCACTACACGACCGCTGCCGACCTGGCGGCCCGCTGCCACAAGGCGGCCCTGGAGGGGCGCTGGGCGACCATGATGCGCTTCTACGCGAGCCCGAGGCTCCTCGTGATCGACGAGCTCGGCTACCTACCGCTCCCCGAGGAGGCGGCGGCCGCCCTTTTCCAGGTCGTGACCCAGCGTTACCTGAAGGCGAGCACCTGCATCACGACCAACCTCGGCATCGCGTCCTGGGCAAAAGTGACCGGCGACCCAGTCGTGGCCGCGGCGATGCTGGACCGTTTGTTGCACAGGAGCGTGGTCATCAACATCGACGGGCCCTCGTACCGGATGCGGGTGCACCGGGCGCGTGCCGAGGCTTCCAGGAAGGCGGTGGCCAATGGCAAGTGAGCCCGCCGGCCCCTGGCCCCCGTGCCGTGACGGTGCCGTCACCGCAGTGCCCGACGTGCTCGGCTCCTACCTCGCCCGGGGCTGGGCCATCGACCAGGAGGGCCGTTGGCACGCCCCGTCGCGCGACGACAGCGTGACGGCCTTGCCCTCCAAGAACGCGCCCAAACCACCGTTGCGTGACGATAGCGCGACGATCATCTGCCCTGTCTGCCAGCAGCCCTTCGCCCGCCGGGGCAAGCGCCGTTGGTGCAGCGACGCTTGCAGGTCGACAGCCTGGCGCCGGCGTCGCCAGGCCCGCTCGCCCGCCCTCGTCGTCCCGCCCGCCCGCCCGCGCCGGCCGATCACCGTCTACGAATGTGACAGCTGTGGGGCAAGGGCCGTTGGCCAGCAAAGGTGCGAAGAATGCGGCACTTTCATGCGCAAGTTGGGCTTGGGCGGGCCGTGCCCCCACTGTGACGAGCCCGTTGCCGTTACGGAACTGCTCGACCAGGAGGTGATGCTGAAGGACTGACCGACCGGCCTATCATCGCGAAAAGACCACCGAGCGCTCAGGCTGCTTGTACATTTTCGGTGATCGTGGATGTGCATCTTCCGCGATCCTCAACACCCTCGCCGCCGCGTTGGCCGACGGGCCCGGAGCATTGCGGGCGGGCGCCCCGGCGTCGGTCGGCCGCCTCGTGGCCGAGCTCCGGGAGAGGGGGTCACAGCTCCCAGAGCCGCGCTGCGCTGCTTGTGGGCGTACTGACAGGCCGCTTTACCGTTCGGGTGACACGGGCGTCTGCCCGCGCTGCCGCAGTTACGAGCTGGCCGAGGCATGTGCCGGCTGCGGCGAGCGGCGCCCCGTCATATCTCGTGGCCCTGACGGCTCGCCCCGTTGCTGGCGCTGCTCGGAGCGTCCTCGCCGCCGTTGTGGCATCTGTGGGCAGGAAGGGCCCATTGCCAAGCGGGCAAAAGATGGCGAGCCCGATATCTGCAACCGGTGCTTCGAGCCGCCGGTCGCCACCTGCACCAGTTGCGGCCGGCGCAAGCCCTGCTACTTCGTCGTCGCCGGGCGCCCTGTCTGTGCCTCCTGCAGCCCTCGGCGCACGGAGCCCTGCGCCCACTGCGGGGCTGAGCGCCCACCATGTGCCCGCTGGCCCGAGGGGCCGGTGTGCGAGCCGTGCTACAGGGCGGCCCTCGGCCGGCGCGGGAGCTGTGCCGGCTGTGGTGAGGAGCGCCGGTTGGTCTTTCCGCCCGGGCTAGCAGCGAAGCTGTGCTGCGACTGCGCCGGGGTGCCGCCGCTTGCCCGCTGCCGGGACTGCGGGGTGGAGGAACGCCTCTACAAGCACGGCCGCTGTGCCCGCTGCGCCCTGGCAGAACGGGCGAGGGAGCTGCTCACCGGGCCGGCCGGCTTCATGAGCCAGCGCCTCGTGCCCGTCTACGAGGCCCTCCGCGCTGCCCGCCAGCCCTACAGCGCCTTGAACTGGTTGCGGAGCGGGAAGGGGGCGGCGGTGCTCGCCGACATGGCTGCCAACAAGCTCGCCCTCTCCCACGAAGCCCTCGACGCCCACCCACGGCGAGCTGCGGCCGAGTACCTGCGCCAGGTGCTGGTCGCCAATGGCGCCCTCCCGGGACGGAACGAGCATGTGGCCCGCCTGGAACGCTGGGTGAGGGACAGGGTCACCGGCATCGAGCGGCCCGAGCACCGGCGGATGGTCCACACCTACGCCACCTGGGTGGTGCTGCGACGGCTCCGGCACCGGGCGGACGCTGGCGAAGTTGTCCACTCGCGCTTGGCCAAGACCCGGGTCAACGCGGCTGTCCACTTGTTGTCCTGGCTGGCCGAGCGGGGCCAGGGGCTCGCCGACTTGGACCAGGGCCTGCTCGAGCGCTTCCTCGAGGCAAGTTGCCCCTCGGACTGCGAGATAGGCGACTTCCTCTCCTGGGCCGCCCGGCACCGCTACACCACCGGTGCCCTCGAAGTACCCCGACGTCGCCGCGAAGAAGGCGAAGCGCTCGACGACGACGCCCGTTGGGAGATCGCCAGGCGGCTCCTGCACGACGACGCTCTCGAGCTGACCGACCGCGTCGCCGGGTGCCTCGTCCTGCTCTACGGCCAGCAGCTCAGCCGCATCGTCGCCATCAGGACCGACCAGGTCGTCACTGGCGGCGAGGAGGTCCAGCTCCGCCTCGGGCGCGACTGCCTGCCCCTGCCCGAGCCCCTCGGCGGCTTGGTCACTCGCCTCGCCGAGGGGGGCCGGCGTTACGTGGGCGTCGGCACCCCGGCCAACGTCCCGTGGCTCTTCCCAGGGCTGCTCCCTGGGAAGCCGCTAAATGCCCAGCACCTCGGCCAACGCCTGAGGGCTATCGGCATCGACCCCCGGCCGGGCCGCCGCTCCGCCATGGTCCACCTCGCCGCCCGGATGCCCGCAGCCGTCCTTGCCGACATGGTCAACCTCCACCCGACAACAGCCGTCCACTGGGCCCGCGCCGCCGGGGGAGACTGGTCTACCTACGCGGCCCTGATCGCCAGGGACCGTGATCGCGAAGGGTACTGAATTCCCCCTCCACGGGTCTTCATGTCGCAGGGGCATTCGCATGTTTAGAACAATGCTCGTTACCAGTATCGAAGGCGGCACCGACCCCAGCGTCATCGCACTCTGGTTGGGCCACGAGGACGTCCGCACTACCTACAGGATCTATCTGCACGCCGATATGAGCATAA
>JAKACE010000357.1 GCA_021821705.1 Actinomycetes bacterium
TGCCAACCTCCGGACCGCCCCCGACGGCCTCGGCCCGGTCCTGCTCCGGGTCGGGCACCTGCATGCTGCCCACCATGCCGGTCACTCCGGCGCCGGCATGCTGTGGCCGCCCACGATGCCGGTCACTCCGGCGCCGGCATGCCGTGGCCACCCGCAAGGAACAGTTTGCATTGGGCTGAACATATACGCTCTCGTGCCAATTCTGGTACCCCCTGCGCGGTCCATCTTGTAACAACATTGTGAAGGACAGGTGAGGGTTCTGAGGTCTTTGTAACAACTCTGTGAGGGTTGTGCCACGCAGCGTTTCCCCTCGGGTCGTCGTTGGTAAGGTCCGGGCACGTTGCGTTACGAGGAGGGACTCATATGAAGGTCATCGGCGCCGGCCTGCCACGTACGGCCACCCTTACCCAGAAGGTGGCTCTGGAGATGCTCGGCTTCGGGCCCTGTTACCACATGGTCAACGTCCTGTCCGACCTGAGCCTGGTCCCTCGCTGGACGGAGGCGGTGCAGGGACGCAGCGACTGGCAGGACCTCTTCGACGGCTTCCAGGCAACGGTCGACTGGCCGGGTGCCTTCTTCTACAAGGAACTGACGGAGGTCTACCCCGAGGCCAAGGTGCTCCTCAGCGTGCGCGACGGCGACGCCTGGGAGCACAGCATGGGCCAGACCATCTGGGGCGTGTTCTACGGGGACATGCTCATGAACGACCTGTCCACCGCCTGGGGCCGTGTCGACCCGGCCTGGGCGTCCTACATCGCCCTCATGAAGGGCATGTGGGAGAAGAGCGGGCTACTGGCAGGCGAGGACGGGCCCGGTGACGGTTCGATGGCACGGGCCATGGAGCGCTACAACGCCGAGGTCAAGGCCACCGTGCCCAGCGACCGCCTCCTGGTGTGGTCGCCCAGGGACGGCTGGGCCCCGCTGTGCGAGTTCCTCGAGGTCCCCGTCCCCGAGGTGCCTGTCCCTCACATCAACGACTCCAAGGAATTCGGCCAGCGCATCATCGACGCCGCCCTGGCCGCCCTCAACCAGTGGTCCGAGCGGGAGGCCGGGGCCGCCGGCACCCGATGAGCGGGGGCCCCGTCCTGGCGCCCAGGGGTGGGGCGGGAGCGGGCGAGGGCGAGGTACGCCTGGAAGGGAGCCAGGCCCCCAGCCAAGGGGGTGGCGTGCTCCCGGACCGGCCCGGGCTGTTGCTGGCCGTGTGCTGCGTCGCGCAGTTCATGGTCATCCTGGACCTGTCCATCGTCAACGTCGCGCTGCCGTCCATCCAGCTGAGCCTGGGGTTTTCGAGCACCCAGCTCCAATGGGTCATCGATGCCTACGCCATCGTCTTCGCCGGCTTCCTCATGCTGGGCGGGCGGGCGGCGGACCACTTCGGGCAGCGGCGGACCTTCGTCGCCTCGCTCGGCCTGTTCGCGCTGACGTCGCTGGCCGGGGGCCTGTCGGTCAGCGCAACGATGCTGATAGCGGCACGGGCGGTGCAGGGCCTGAGCGGGGCGCTCATGGCGGCCACGTCGCTTGCCGTTATTACCGCCTCCTTCCCGTCCGGGCCCTCCAGGCACCGCGCCATCGGGCTGTGGGGGGCCATGAACGGTGCCGGCGGGGCTGTGGGGACCCTCATGGGCGGGGTCCTCACCCAGGAAGTCGGCTGGCGTTGGATCCTGCTCATCAACCCCCCGATCGGCGTTGTCGCCGCCCTGGTCGCCTACCGGGTGGTCGCCGACCGTCGCCGGCCCGGCGCTGCCGGCTTCGACATGGCGGGCGCGCTCACCCTGACCCTGGGCCAGCTTGTGCTGGTGTACGGGATAGTAAAGGGGGGGGAGACGAGCTGGGCGGCCCCCGCCGCCGTGGTGCCCATGGTCGTAGGAGCGGCGCTGCTGGCCGTCTTCGGTCTGGTGGAGGCCCGGGTGGCCCAGGACCCGCTGGTGCCCGTGAACAAGCTCGGGCGCCAGTTGAAGGTGGCCAACCTCATAGTGCTGCTCTTCAGCGCCTCGCTGTTCTCGATGTGGTACGTGAGCTCGCTTTACCTCCAGCAGGTGCTGGGGCTGTCACCCCTTGCGACCGGGTTCACGTTCCTGCCTATGGCGCTGACGATCTTCCTGGCCGCGTCCCAGGCGGGCAAGCTCGTCGGCCGTTACGGCGTGCGGGCGGTGCTCGGCGGTGGCCTCGTGCTGATGGCGACGGGCATGGTCCTGCTCGCCAGGGTGGCCGCCAGCGGGAGCGCCATCGGCTACGTCGTCCTGCCGGGCGTCGTCACAGCCGCCGGCATCGGCCTGTCGATCGTCCCCTCGACCATCTTCGCCACCCAGGGGGCTGGACCGGCGCAGGCCGGGCTGGCGTCCGGCCTGGTCAACACGGCCAGGCAGGCGGGAGGCGGCTTGGGCCTGGCCGTCTTCATATCCCTGGCCACGCAGTACACGAGCGGTGCCATCGGCAGGCAGGTGGCCGTCCCGCAGGCTCTGACCGACGGCTTCCGGCTGGCCTACCTGGCCGGGGCGGCGTGCGTCGTGTTGGCGGTCCTGGTGACTCTCGTGCTCGCGTCGCCCCCGGCCTCGACCCCTGCCTCGGTCCCGGCCCGGAGGGGCTTCCAGCTGAGCGGAGTGGTGGCAGTGGTCGTGGTCTGTGCCGTAGCTGCCGATCTCGGGCTCGCCGGCGGGACCGGCGCGCCCATCGGGGAGTACACGACCAAGGGCGCCTACAGCTATGTTTCGGCGCCCGGGTTGCACCCTCCGGCCATAAAGGCCGACCTGCCCACCCAGACCTCGGCGCTCAGCCCGGGCGACATCCTGGTGGCCAACTTCTACGACCTCACGACCAAGCCGATGATGGGCCAGAGCGGGCCCCTGGTGCTCGACAACAAGCTCCAGCCCGTGTGGTTCAAGCCCGTCCCACCGGATGTGGTGGCGTCCAACCTGGAGGCTCAGACCTACCGGGGCAAGCCGGTGCTGACCTGGTGGCAGGGGGTCATCTCGGACACCGGGGCCACCCAGAGCGGCGAGGACGTGATCGTCGACAGCCACTACCGCACCGTCGCCACTCTGAAGGGCCGGGACGGCTGGGTCATAACGCTCCACGAGATGCTGGTCCGGGGTGACTACGCCTGGGTCACGGCCAACAAGGACATCCCCATGGACCTGTCTCGCTACGGTGGCAGCGCCAGCGGGGTCCTCGACGACTCGGCCGTGCAGGAGTACGACATCGCCACAGGCAGGCTGGTCTACAGCTGGGACGCCCTGCGCCACATCCCCCTCGGTGCCTCGCACGCCCAGCCGCCGGACAACGGCTTTCCTTGGGACGCATACCACGTCAACTCGATCAGCCTCGCTCCCAACGGGGACTTCCTGGTCTCGATGCGCAGCACCTGGGCCGCCTACATGGTGGACCGGGCCACCGGGCGCGTCCGCTGGCAGCTCGGCGGCAAGGGCTCCACTTTCGAGGTGCCCAAGGACGCGTCCTTCGAGTGGCAGCACGACGTGAAGCTGCAATCGCCCACCGTCGTGACGATGTTCAACGACGACTGCTGC
>JAKACE010000358.1 GCA_021821705.1 Actinomycetes bacterium
TGGGCTGCCAGGCCTTCCGCGTTGGCGATGGCAGCCACGTGGGGGGCCACCCTGCGCAAGGCCGTCTCGTCCAGGGTCACGATGTGGACGCGCTTCATGAAGTCCTGGGTACCGAGGGCACTCGAGAACCGGGCACTGCGCGCCGTCGGCAGTACGTGGCTGGGCCCGGCCAGATAGTCCCCGACGCTGGCAGGCGCCCACGGCCCGCAGAAGACCGCCCCAGCCGAACGGACCTTGGGCACCAGCTCCTCGGGCTCAGCCGTGATCAGCTCCAGGTGCTCGGGTGCTACCACGTTGCATACCCTCATGGCCTGCTCGGGGCCGTCGACAAGCACCGACCAGCCCCCCTGCTCGAGTGTGGCCGTGACCTCCTCGCGGCGCGGCGAGGACCGAGCGAACCGCTCGACAGCCGCCTCGACGGCCTCAGCCACCTCCTCGGACCAGCAGACAAGCCAGGCCAGCCCGTCGGGGCCGTGCTCGGCCTGGACGACCAGGTCGAGAGCGGCATAGTCGGCCGGGGCGCTGCCGTCGGCCACCACCACCACCTCGGACGGGCCGGCGAAGGCCGAGGGCACGCCGACGGCGCCTTCCTCGGCGACCAGGCGCTGGGCCGTGGCCACGTACAGGTTGCCGGGGCCGACGATCACATCGACGGCCCGCACGCTCTGAGTGCCGTAGGCCATGGCCGCGATCGCCTGGGCGCCGCCCACGGCGTAGACCTCGTCGACGCCGGCGATGGCCGCTGCGGCCAGCACCGGTGCCGAGACCCGGGCGTCCGGGCCGGGCGGCGAGCACACCGCGACCTGGCCGACGCCGGCCACCCGGGCCGGGATGGCCGTCATCAGGACGCTCGAAGCCAGCGGGGCGCGGCCGCCCGGGGCATAGCAGCCGGCCCTGTCCACCGGCACCAGGACCTCACGGGTGACGATGCCGCCGGTGCCGGTGTGCTCGAAGCCGTGGTGGGCGGCGCGTTCGGCCTCGTGGAAAGCCCTGATCGCATCGGCCGCCTCCTCCAGGGCCAGGCGCAGGTCGGCCGGGATCTCGCTCAGCGCCGCCTGCACCTGCTTGTCGGGGACCCGCAAAGATGCCGGCCTGACGCGGTCGAAACGCCTCGTGAGCTCGGCGACCGCCGTGTCCCCGCCCGCTTTCACGGCTGCCAGGGCGTCCCGCACCGTCTGCACCGGGCCCTGGCCGGCGACCTTTGGTGCCGGTAGCAAACTGCGCAGATCTCCCGTCTCACCGCGCAGGTCGAGGCGTGTCAGCAACCGTGCCATGGGCCTCGATGCTAGCCAGGGTGCCGCGACCGGCCGGTTCGGACGGCCGGCGGGTGCGCTGCGGCCCTCCCGCCATGACGGACGTCACAGCTCCGAGCCCGGTCGCCGGAGGCGCCGGAGGCAGAGCCACGCTGCCGCCCGCCCGCTCGAACGGGCCGCTCTGGCATGCTGGGGCGCCATGAGCACCGCCGCAGAGCTCGCCGCCGTCTCCAGCACCCTCGACGAGCTGACCCGTCGCGTCGGACGGATCCTGGCGGAGATGAACGGCGCCGAGGACGACCGCTACGGGACCGACTTGCGCGAGGTCGAACGCACATTGGGCGTTGCCAACCGCAGGTTGGAACGCCTCGTCGCCGGCGCCTGAAGCTGGCCCGGCCCCGGCGCAGCCCCAGCTGACCGCCGAGCGGCGGGCCGGGCAGCGGGTGCTGGCCTAACGGGCACGGCGGCAGAAGGGCAGAAGTCGGCCAGCACGCACTCGGCACAGCGCGGCCGGTTGGCGATGCATACCCGGCGGCCGTGCAGTATCAGCCGGAGGCTCACAGCCCCCCACTCACGGCTGGGGAGCGCAGCGCACAGGTCCGTCTCGATCTTGTCCGGGTCGGTGTTGGGCGTGAGCCCCAGCAGCCGGCTCAACCTCTTGACGTGGGTGTCGACAGGGAGGCCGGGGATGGAGAAGGCGACGCTCAGCACGACATTGGCTGTCTTGCGACCGACGCCGGGCAGGGTGACCAAGTCGTCCATGCGTGAGGGGACGCGGCCGTCGAAACGGTCCTCGACAGCAGCCGCGAGAGCGACGATGTTCCTGGTCTTGGCGCGGAAGAACCCCGTTGGCCGTATGACCGCCTCGACCTGGGACGGGTCGGCCGCAGCCAGGTCGGCGGGGCCCGGGTAGCGGGCGAACAACAGCGGTGTCACCGCGTTGACCCTCTCGTCGGTCGTCTGAGCCGACAGCACGGTCGCCACCAGCAGCTGCCACGGGTCGGCGAACGCCAGCGCACAGAGCTCGGGAGCGCTCCCGGGGTACTCGGCCGCCAACCGCTCGGCCGCCAACCTCGCCCGGCCGGCGGCCGAGCGCGGCCGGCCTGCCGGCTTGGTGCGACCGACGGCCCGGGCGGGCGGCGGAGATGTCTCGGGTTCGCTGGGCATCCAGGGCAACCATACCGGGGGCCCGGGCGCGGCCCCAGCAACGCCCGCCTACTCTCCTCCCAGCCCGGGTCGCTCCGGCACCCGGCGGCATGCCCGGGGCTTCCGGCGGCCCTGGTGGTCAAGGTCCGGCTCGGAGCGCCGACAAACAGGCTGTGGAGGAACGCACATGAGGACCACCACCCTGAGGCCCTGGGCACCCGCCGCCGTGGCCGCCCTCAGCGGGGTGGCTCTGCTCTCCCCGTGGGCCAGCACGGGTGCTGTCACCAGGTCCGGCTACGCGTTCGTCGAGGCCATCAGGTCAGCAGACCTCGCCGGGGGCCTTCTCGCAGCCATCCTGATCTGGTCGGTGACCGCAGTCCCCATCCTGGCCGCCATCACCTGCGCCGGGGCAACGATGGGAGCCGGCCGCGCCGCAGCCGCGGTCTGCGCCGTCACCGGGGCGATCGTCCTGGCCTACTCGGCTTTCGTGATATTCGCCTACAGGGCCCGCGTCCCGCTGGGACCGTGGGCCGGTTGCGCCGTGGGCTTGGCCGCCCTGGTGGTCTCCCTTCTCCGGCGCCGGGACGGGAGGTTCGCCCGTGCCTGAACAGCGGCAATGGGGCCAACCCGACGAGGGCCGCGGGCCCGGCCGGTGGGGGGCGGCCGCACCGTCGTGGCAACCGGGACCACCCCCGGGCTGGCAACCCGGGCGACCCCCGGTGGAGGCGTCCTCCTGGGGAGGCCCGGGGCAGGCCGGGCAGGCAGCCCTGCCGGGGCAAGCAGCCGTGCCGGGGCAAGCAGCCCTGCCGGGGCCCGGCCCCGTGTACGAGACCGGCGACCTGCTGGCAGCGGGCAGGCGCAGCCGGCTGCGCCTGAGGACAAGGGTGAGCGGGGCGCTCTTCGGCGCCGTAGCCATCGTCGGCGCCGGCACCGGCCTGTCCTACGTCGTCGCCTCGGCTGCGAGCGGCGCCAACACGCCGGCTGGAGCCGTGCAGGCCATGGTGAGCGCCCTCGGGCAGGGGGACTTCCTGGGCGCCCTCGACGACCTGGCGCCGGGAGAACGGAACGCACTGGCACCGGGCCTCCAGGACATCGTCTCCCAA
>JAKACE010000359.1 GCA_021821705.1 Actinomycetes bacterium
TCACCCGGCCGGCGGGAACGGGAGGCGCCGGCTGACCGGCCAGCTCGACCCGGTCGCGTCCGGCCCGTTTCGCCCGGTACATGGCCGCGTCGGCAGCGGCCACCAGCTCCTCGGCGCTCTGTTGCCAGTCCCAGAAGGCGACCCCGACCGAGCAGGTCTGGGCACCCGGTGTAGCCGCCCGGAAGCGCTCCAGGAGCGCTGCGGCCGCAGCCCGCCCGCACCCGGGAAGCAGCACTGCGAACTCTTCGCCCCCGTAGCGGGCCAGGAAATCGGAGGTCCGAAGTTCCTGGCTCCAGCTGCGGGCTGCCTCCACCAGCAGGCGGTCGCCGGCCGAATGGCCGTTGGCGTCGTTGTAGTCCTTGAAGAAGTCGAGGTCGGCGATAGCCAGGGCCAGCGGCGCTCCGGACCGGTGGGCAGCCGACATCGCCCTGACCACTTGCTCGTCCCACGCCCGCCGGTTGGGGAGGCCCGTGAGCGAGTCGGTCCGGGCCATGGCCTCGACTCTTTCGAGAAGCTCCTTGCGCTCCTGCTCCAGCAGCTTGCGGTCGGTGATGTCCCGTGCCACCGCGTACTTGCGCTGGTGGTCCGATCGGGCGCACCAGAGCAACCAGTGCCAGCTGCCGTCCTTGGCCAGGTAGCGGTTCTCGAAGTTGACCACCTCGCCCGGGCTGCGGTCCAGCGACTCGGCCCGGACCAGCGTGGCCGCCAGGTCGTCGGGATGGATGAACTCCTTGAACGGCCGGCTCATGAGCTCCTGCTTGGTCCAGCCCATGCACTCTTCCCACCTGTCGCTCAACCTGGTGAAGTAGCCCTCGAGGTCGGCTTCCACCAGCATGTCGTTGGACATTTCGAACCACCGGCTGTCGGCCGCCTGCCTCCGGCGCCGCTCGTCGGCGGCAAAGCCCGGTGCCAGCCCGGTCACGGCCAGTACGAAGATGTGCACCACCAGGCCGAGTGCCCCGAACGGCCGCTCGTGGCCGGCTACTCCTGGGCCGGCCCACCAGGTACCTGCGACGACCAGAGCGGCCACCGCCGCGCTGCACGCACCCCCTAGCGCCCCCGTTGCCAGCCCGACCATGGCGAGGGGGGCTACGAAGAGCAGCGAGACCTCAGGCAGGGCGGCGGGGCCGACCACGGCGCAGGCCAAGGCCACAGCTGCGAACATGGTGGCTGCGGCCACGATGCCCCGGCGCTGCGCCGTCAGCCTCTCGACCACACCCAACCTCCCATACTGCCAACCGGCCTCGGCCGTCGTCCCTGAGTTGTGCGAGTACGGCGAACCGATCGCGGCTTCTCAGGTAAGACTATCGACCGAGCAACGGCGCTCTGAAGGCAACGGCGCTCTGCGCCCCCAATGCCGGCCTAAAATGCGCCTGAATGCGCGCCTCCGGCAACTCGTGGGCCCCGCTCGCCGGCTTTGCTCTGGCCTCGTCGGGCAACCAGATGGCCTGGCTTGTCTTCGCCCCGGTCACCACAGGCGCGGCGGCACATTTCCACGTCCCGATTTCGTCTGTGGGACTGTTGTCCGAAATATTCCCCCTTGCGTACATCGTGCTGGCCATGCCGGCCGGGCGCGCCCTCGACCGCTCCTTCAAGGGCTGGCTCGGTGCCGGGGCCGGCCTCAGCGCCCTCGGCACTCTTGTCCGCCTCGGCGGCATGTCGAGCGCCGGGTTCGGCTGGGTCCTGGCCGGGCAGGCGCTGGTGGCGGCGTCGCAACCCCTGATGCTCAACTCGATCACGATGCTGGCGCGCCGGTACCTGCGCGAGCAGGACCGGCCCACCGGGATAGCCATCTGCTCGGGCGGCACTTTCGCCGGCTTCGTCCTCGCCTTCCTGACCGCGGCCCTGCTCGGCCCCGGGCGAGCCGGCCTCGTCCTGGTCGTCGGGGCAGCGTACGCTGTCGCCGGCTCAGCCGTGCTGGCGGTCGCCCTGTGGCGCTCTCCGGTACCCTTCCCGGGCGAGGTGGGGGCGGCCCCCGATGGCGCCCAGGTGCGCCGGTTACTGGCCGACCCGGTGATGAAGGGCCTGGTGGCCTTCGTCTTCGTCGGTTTCGGGGTGTTCGTCTCGTTGACCACATGGGCGCAGCCCCTTTTGCAGCCCGCAGGGGTGACGGCCGCCGTCGCCGACACCATCCTCATCTCCATGGTGCTGGCCGGGTCCGTGAGCTCGGCCGTGTTCCCCCCGCTCGTCGCCCGGCGTGGTTGGCAGCTGCCCGCTCTGGTGGTCGGAGGGTTGACGACCGTCGTGGCGTGCACGGTCCTGGCCCTGGTCCCCGGCGTCGTCGATGCCGGCGTGAGCCTGTCGTTCGTGGGCCTGCTCCTCCTGCCCGGCCTCCCGGTCATGCTCGAGGTAGCCGAGCGTCGCTGCGGCCACGAGGCCGCCGCCGGTGCCGGCCTGTTGTGGCTGGCGGGCAACACCGGCGGGATCGTAGTGGCGGTGGTCGCCGGGCTGCTGCAGAGCCAACCCGACTGGGCCTTCACGGTGTTGGCTGCCGTGGTCCTGCTGGTCGTGCCGGTCGCCTCCCGCCTCCGGGGCATGCTGGCCCCGGTCGACGTGCCCGCCGTCGAGGTGGTCCGCGTCGAGGAGTGACCCGAGCGCCCAGGGGCCCGAGCGCCCAATGGCCGCTCAGACCCCGAGGCTGCCGCGCGCCGCAGCCTCGAAGGCGCGCTGAGGCAGGAGGCGCTTGCCCGTTATGCCGATGCGCTCGGAGAACCTGCCCACGGACACCCTCCGGGGAGCTCGGCGGCCTTCGAGCACCTTCAGCACGACCTTGGCCACCGCTGCCGGCTCCACGCCATTGCGCTCGTCTCGCTCCATCACCGACAGAGCCTTGGTCATGGCCGCAGAGTAGACATCGCCGGCGGCTTCGGGCTCCAACACGCGGCGGCGCTGGGTGAACTCGGTCCTGACGTTGCCCGGTTCGACCAGGGTCACGCCGACGCCAAAGGGCGCCACCTCGTAGGCCATCGCCTCGGCCAGACCCTCCAGGGCGAACTTGCTGGCGCTGTAGTAGGCCTGGAACGGCAGCCCCAGCACTCCCCCGATCGAGCTCACCAGCACCAGCCGGCCGGACCGTTGCGCCCGCATGGCCGGCAGGGCAGCCCGGGCGCAGCGTGCCACGCCCCAGAAGTTGGTCTCCAACAGCGCTCTGGCGTCGGGCAGGGGCGTGGTCTCGAAGGGGCCCCCGACCCCCCATCCGGCGCACGCCACCACGGCGTCGATGCGGCCATGACGGCCGAGCACCTCGGCTGTGCCCTGCTGGACCGAGGCGTCGCTGTCGACGTCCATCACCAGTGGCTCGGCGCCCTCGACGGCATGACCACGGCGACTGGCGCACACGACGCTCCATCCCCTGGCAGCCAGGACGCTTGCAGTCGCCTGCCCTATACCGGCGGACGCGCCCGTGACGATCACGACTTTGGCCATGGCGTGTAGCCCCTTTCGGGCGGGTGGACGGCGGTGTGGGCCGGATTGTAACGCCTGAGGTGATGGGTAGGGAG
>JAKACE010000360.1 GCA_021821705.1 Actinomycetes bacterium
ACGGCTGTGAGACGTTCGGCCTCGGGAAGGGCGGCGGCAGGCAAGTAGTCCGGAACGCTGTCCGGCTCTCCTTCCCGGGTCGGTTGGCCACAGGGGCGACCACCTGCGGCTGCCGGTCAGCCCATGACCATGCCCGTCAGAAGAAGTCCGGGGTCGGGACGTAGAGGCGCCGGCCGCTGAACCTCGGGTTTACGATTGAAATCCAGCGGTCCCTGTGCCCGGGGGCCCATTGCTCGATCCGGTCGCTGCGAGCTATGAGCGAGACGTCGTCCAAAGAATCGGTAATGTCTGCCCCTTCTCCGCTTACGACGACGTCCCAGCCTTCGTGGGTGGAGAGGTCGACGGAGTCCGCCTCGAACGCGATGTGGCCCAGAGGTGCCCACGCCTGCATCACCGCCGAGCCGGTGATGAAGACCACGGTGCGCCCGTGCAGGGCGAAGTTCACCGGGAAGATCTCCGGCCGCCCCTGATCGGTCACAACTGCGACCCGGCCGTAACGGACGGTCTTGAGCAGCCTGAGGCATTCATCTTCGGTCAGTGACTCGAGTGTCGGCTCTGACACCTTCGGCCTCCTTGGTGTCGGCTGGAGAGTGCCCACCTGGGCACTCTCCAGCTTCGCGCTGTAAGGCTCGCCTAACCGAGGGGCCGAAAGTCACATTCGGCTTCACGGCCCCGGGGGATGGCGGGCACTTTCGGTAGGTGCCCGGTTGTCAGTCCCCGCTCCGGGCAGGCAGGGGCACCAGCCAGTGGAAGCGTGTGCCGCCGCCCTCGGCTGGTGTGATGTCGAGGTGGCCTCCGAGGAGCTCGGCCCGGGCCCGGGCGTTGGCGATGCCACTGGTGCGCGACGGCGTGCCGATACCCACCCCGTTGTCGACCACCAGCACCCCGAGCTCGTCGTCGACGGTGACGACGACGTCGACGCGGGTGGCCTGGGAGTGGCGCGCCGCATTGGACAGCGCCTCGCGCAGCACGGCGTTGGCCTCCACCTGGACCGGCATGGGTATATCGGCCTCCGTATCGCCGTGGAGGGCCAGGGATGGCTTGAAGCCCAGCGCCTCGGTGGCCTCGGCAACGCGCTCGAGGACCTTGGCCCGAAAGCCGGTGCCGGGGGCCGACTCGAGGGCGAAAATCGCCTCCCGGATCTCCTTTATGGTCGTGTCGAGGTCGTCGATGGTCGAGCTGACGCGAGCCGCCGCGGCCTGGTTGGGTATGAGGCCGAGAGCCCCCTGCAGGCGCAGACCGGCACCGAAGAGGCGCTGTATGACCAGGTCGTGCAGGTCACGGGCGATGCGTTCGCGATCGGCGGATATGAGCAGGCGGTCGCGCTCGGAGCGCACGGCGGCCAGCTCGAACGCCAGCACCGCCTGCCCGGTGAGCGACGCCACCACCTCCTCGTCGGCAGGCGAAGGCAGCCACCCCGGCGGACCGACCAGCACGAGGCTGGCGTCCGTGGCCCGCTCCTCGCCGGCGAGGGTGATGTCGAAGGCCATGACGGACATGTCGGGGAGGACCTCGGTCCAGTCGGTCGCCTCGGCGGCAATGAGCTCCCTCAGGCTCTTACCCAGCCTGGCCAGGACCTCCTGGTCGCCCCAGTGCCCGGCCATACGGCAACGGCCGCCCTGGCAGACGACGATGGCGGTCGCCGAGGCACGAGACAGGCGCGCCGCCCACTTGCACACCACGTCCAGGGAGTGCTCGAGGGAGGAGTCCGACAGGAGGCTCAGGCGTATCTCGGCGGCGGCCTGCTGCCACCTGGCCTGGCGCTGGAGCTCGAGCTCGGCCGCCTTGCGCACCGTGATGTCCCTGACGAGCAGGGAGTAGCCGCCGTCGAGGCGGCCGTCGAGGAGCGACACCGATATGGCCACGTCGAGCATGTGGCCGTCGGCTCTCTGCCACCGGGTGTCATGTGAAAGGGTCTTGCGGCCCGACCGTGCGGCGTCCAGGAGGTCCTCGAGCACGGGGTCGTCCGGGAAGAACTGGCTGATGTGGTGGCCGACGACCGTAGGGCGCTCGTAGCCGAACATCGCCTCGGCGGCAGGGTTCCAGCTCGTGATCACCCCGCTCGCCGTCATGGAGAAGATGGCGTCGGCGGAGGACTCTACGATGGCCGCCAGCTGCGCCTGTGCCGACTGCGCCGCCTTACGTTCGCTTATGTCCCTCACGGCCGCTACGACGAGCTGCTCCTCGTCGCCGCCTATGGGTGCCAGGCTGATGTCGACTGGGAACTCGGTGCCGTCCTTGCGCCGCGCGTAGAGCTCCAGGCCGGCACCCATGGGCCGTGCGTGCGGCTCCTCCGAGTAGCCGGACCTCTGGCGCCGGTGGGCGTGGCGGAAACGCTCGGGCACCAGTAGCTCGACCGGTTTGCCTTCGAGCTCGGCGGCCCGGTACCCGAAAAACGCCTCGGTGCGGATGTTCACAGCCACGATCGTCCCGTGCCCGTCGACGGCGACGGCGGCGTCGGGCATGAGCGAAAGGAAGGTCTCGAGCATGTGCGTGCCGAGATGCAAGGGTGTCCCGGCCTTTCGGGCTGGTGGACCTCCAACTGCCTCAGGGGCCTCGGTTTCTGACGCCATCCGCTTGTCAAGTGTAGTTCGCAGTGCCCATGCGCCCGGGCTCATCGGGACATTGGGCCCTGCCCTGGCAGAGTTCGGCGGTCCCAACATGACTGTGATGGTTATAGGACAAGGCTCAGCGACGGCGGCCCCCGCAACGGTGGCGCCGCGTCTGCCAGCGGACCGCTGCCGCGCGTTGCTCGGGGGGGCCGTGGCGGGCCATCTCGCGCTCTCGCAGGGGGCACTGCCCCTGGTGCTCCCCGTCACGTGTGCTGTCGACGGCGAGTACCTGCTCGTGCGAGCGGGCCTCGGGTTGCTCGGGCGGGCGCCATTCCAACCGGGGATCGTGGCGTTCCAGACGGCAGCGGGCAACTTCGACAAGTCCGGGCGCTGGGAGGTAATGGTCCAAGGCCGGGCCGAGGTGGTCGAGGACCACGACGGCTCGATCGTGCCCCCGGGCATACCCCTGGTGCCTGACGAGTTCACGACCATCCTGCGGGTAAGTATGGAGCTCGTGACGGGTTGGCAGTACGGAGGCTGGCCGGCCGGCCCGGCGAGCTGAGGCGAGGGTGCCCGCTCCCGCTGTACCGGCACCGCCCGCCTGGGGTCGTGACGTCCTGCTCACGGACGGGTCCACGGCCGCTCTGAGGCCGGTGCGCCCCGAGGACGCCCCGGCTCTGGTGGCACTGCACGGGCGTCTTTCGGGTGAGACGAGGCGGTTGCGCTACTTCGGGGCCCATCCGAGGCTCTCGGACGACGAGGTGGCCCGGTTGGTGGAACAGGACGGGCCCGACCACCTGGCATTGGTAGCCGAGCGGGCCGGCCTGCTCATCGGAGTGGCCCAGTACGACCGCATCCCGGGCAGCGACGTGGCCGAGGTGGCCTTCGTGGTCGACGACGCCTTCCAGGGCCTGGGGATCGGCACCCTTCTGCTCG
>JAKACE010000004.1 GCA_021821705.1 Actinomycetes bacterium
GTACGTGCACCGCCACCAGCACCAGCACCGCGGCGGGGATCAGCGAGATGTGAAGCATCACTGCCTGGCCGAAGTTCATGGGGTTGATGAAGGCCCCGATGCCACCCGAGGCGAAGGCGTCCTTGGCCTCGAACGCGATCCATTGCGAATCGAAATTGGTCTGGGAGATGTAACCGGTGAACGCCTCGAAGATCGCCACCAGGAAGCACAGCACCCCTGTCATCCAGGTCGCCTGGCGGTGGCCCCGCCAGGACGCCATCCAGAACTTGAACCACAGGTGCACTGTCATGAAGCCCATGAACAGCTCCACGGCCCACAGGTGGACGGAGTTGACGAAGTGACCCGCAGAGGAGATGTGCCACCAGGCCGGCCCCTCGAAGGCCAGGGCCAGCCCGGAGCAGATGACCACGACCAGGGCCGTCAGGGTCGCTACCCCGAAGATGTACGCCCAGGACGCGACGTAGGCCGGTTGGTAGTCCGGTAGCAGCTTGGCAGGCGGCAGGAACCGCAGGCCGAGCCTGCGCACGGCACCGGTCCAGGTGGGCTCGCCGGTTTCGGCGGCCTGTGCCCTGCCGGCCGGCTCGGTCCCCTCCGCCTCGGGCGCCTCCGCCTCGGGCGCGGGTACCGGCCTGGGTTTCATGAACGGCACCAGCAGTGCGGCGATGAACAGAGCGACCAGCACCACGATGACAACCAGGTTGGCCAGGGATATGACCACGAAGCCCCAGTGGAAGTAGTGGTCAGGGTGGTTGAGGTTGATGGCCCCGGCCGCCGTGGGGCGACCTGCGGCCAAGGTGACTGTGGTTGGCATGGTCGGCGTCCCCCGGTTGACGTTAGGGCAAGGCGCTATGTCGTCGTCATATCTAGCAATGCCAGGGGGGCCATCTCAAGCCCCGTGGCGCGGCGGGCATGTCGCCCGCTCCACATCCGGCGCGGGTCTGACCCCGCTCGGCCCTTGGTAGCCTAGTGCTGTCATGCCGCCCCGTATCGGTGTAGTCGTGTTCCCAGGGACCAACTGCGAGCACGACGTGGTGGAAGCCGTCGAGTCCCTCGGTGGGCTGGCCGAGCTCGTCTGGCACAGCGACGACAGCCTTCGGGGCGTGGACGCGCTGGTCCTCCCGGGCGGCTTCGCCCATGGTGACGCGCTGCGACCGGGGGCTATCGCCCGTTTCTCCCGGGTCATGGCTGCCGTCGCCGACATGGCGGCGGCCGGCGGCCCGGTGGTCGGCATCTGCAATGGCTTCCAGGTCCTGACCGAGGCCCACCTCCTTCCAGGTGCCCTGCAGAAGAACAGGTACCTGAGCTTCCTTTGCCAGATGACCGACCTGGTTGTCGCCAGTGACCGTTCGGTCCTCACGCGTGGCGTGGAGCCGGGGCGACGCTTGCGGGTGCCGATCAACCACTTCGAGGGCAACTTCACGGCGTCACCCGAGGTGCTGCGTCGTCTGGAGGACGAGGGCAGGGTCGTGCTGCGCTACGTCGACAACCCCAACGGGTCGGCCAACGGCATCGCCGGGATCTGCAACGAGGCCGGCAACGTAGTCGGGCTCATGCCCCACCCCGAGCGGGCTTCGAGCCGGCTCCTCGGCTCGACCGACGGTGCCGTGCTGCTCACGGCGCTGCTGCAGTCGGCGGGCGCCGCCGTTCACGCACCGACGCGGTAGAGCGTCTCGCCCGAGCGGCGGACCACGAGGGTGGAGCCGTCCAGCGCTGCCGTCGCCGGGTCGATGCGGGCCGGGTCGACATAGGACAGGTTGAGGCGGCGGCAGTCCTCCTCGGGGATGCCGGTGGCGAGGGCAACGTCGATGCGCGGGCTCTCCCGGCCGGAAGCGGCGTCGTACGTGCCGGCACCCTTCACGTGGCTGGAGTGGGCGAGCACGGCCAGGGGCTCGGACGCGAACCTCTCCCACTGGCCCACGAAGTAAGCCAGCGGGTGGTAGCCCACCCGGAAGATGTCGGCTCCGTGGGTTGCGCTGACCTGGTTCAGGTGCGGCGCGTAGATCACCAGGCGGCCCCCGTCGGCGACAGCCGGTTCGAGCTTGTACATGGCCTTGCCGGCCGTCCACAGCTCGTCGTAGATGGGCATCGGGCAGGAGATGACGTTGTGGTAAGGGTGCTCGACCCGCTCCACGTGCAGCCTGGCAGCGTGCTCGGCGCAGGCCTCCCATGCCTCCCGCGGCGCGCCGGCGTACAAACCGGCTGTCCGGCCCTGCTCGGTGGCCACGGCCACCAGCGTTACGGGGACGGTCAGCAGGCGGGTCGCTTCCTCGATAAGGGCTCGCACCGGAGTATCGCGCCGGCCGATGGTGGCCAGCACTCCGGACAGGGCGCCCAGCCAGTGCATCACGTCGATCATCTCGGGGCCCGAGATACCCGGGAAGATGTACTTGGCACCCCCGGAGAACCCGGCGACCTCATGCGGGAGCACAGGACCGACCACTACCACCCTGTCCACCTCGACGGCCCGTCGGTTGGCCCTCACGACCAGGTCGCCACCCAGGGACGGGTGCCAGGTCGGCCCGGCTATCTGGCGGATCCGCTCAGCGGCCACGGTGCCGAGCCGTGCCAGCGCGCCGGGCTCACGCCACGAGTGGTTGCGCAGGCCGGTCACGGGAGCCGGCAGCGCTGCACCGGCGCCGAGGCCGAGCATGGCGGCTATGTCGCGCTCGTCCATCGGTGGGTGGGTGCCCAGGGCCACCATCACCTCGACAGAGCGCGCCCGGTGCAGGGCGGCGAGCACGGCCGGGAACAGCTCGGCCAGGGCAACGTCACGAGTCCGGTCCGGCACCAGGACCAGGACCCGTTCACCCTGTACCTGGTCCTCGAGGGCGGTGTGCAGGACACGCCCGGTTTGGTCGACGCTGACGGCCGACCCGGGCGGGGCGGCGGCCCATGCGACGCCGTCTGGTGCCGGGCTGTCGCCTCCGTGGCTCGCGGTGCTCACAACCGCATTATGCGCGCAACCGCAGGACCGCCGCCCGCACCCGACCGGCCAGGACCACGGGGGCGGCGTCGGGTGCAGGATGCGGCCCGCACCGATGGGCACCGGCCCGGGGTGCCGGACTTTCGGGCCCGGAGGCAGCGCCTTTACCCTATTGGCAATGGGTACTCCGATCCACCGCGAACTGGGCCTGAGCGACGACGAGGCGGAGTCGATCGAGCGCATCCTGGGCCGCAGCCCGAACCATCTGGAGCTGGCCATGTACGCGGTGATGTGGAGCGAGCACTGCTCCTACAAGTCATCGCGGGTGCACCTGCGCCGCCTGCCGACGCAGGGCCCGGACGTCCTGGTCGGCCCGGGGGAGAACGCAGGTGTCGTGGACGCCGGTGACGGTATCGCCGTGGCGGTGCGCATCGAGAGCCATAACCACCCTTCCGCCATCGAGCCCTACCAGGGGGCGGCCACGGGAGTGGGAGGGATCATCCGGGACATCTTCACCATGGGCGCCCGGCCCGTGGCCCTCATGGACCCCCTGCGCTTCGGGCCTCCGTCCGATGCCCGGAACCGTTGGGTGGCGGCCGGTGTGGTCAGTGGCATCTCAGGTTACGGCAACTCCGTGGGCGTGCCCACCGTCGGAGGCGAGCTGCAGTTCGCGCCCTGCTACTCCGGCAACCCGCTGGTCAACGTGCTCTGCGTCGGCCTTCTGCCCAAGGACAGGCTGGTGCTGGGGCGGGCGGCCGGGGTGGGCAACCTGGCGGTCCTGCTCGGCTCGCGCACCGGCCGCGACGGCATCGGTGGCGTGAGCGTGCTGGCTTCGGCGGCTTTCACCGACGACGCCGAGGTCGAGGCGGCCAAGCGGCCCAACGTCCAGGTGGGCGATCCCTTCGAGGAGAAGCGGCTCATCGAGGCCACCCTCGAACTGCTCGACCATCACCTCGTTGTCGGGATACAGGACCTGGGTGGTGCCGGACTGACCTGCGCTACCAGCGAGACGGCGTCTCGGGGTGGTGTGGGCATGGACGTCGACGTCGAGGCGGTGCCGCTGCGCGAGGCCGGCTTGGCGCCCTTCGAGGTCATGACCAGCGAGAGCCAGGAGCGCATGCTGGCCATCGTCACGCCTGGCGACCTCGACGCGGTTATGGAGGTGTGCCGGCGTTGGGAGGTGACGGCCACCGTCGTGGGGCGGGTCACGGACGGGGGCCGCCTGCGGATCCTGGCTGGCTGGGACGGCGAAGTGCTGGCCGATGTGCCTGCAGCCAGCCTGCACGAGGACGCCCCGCTCTACCACCGGCCCATGGCCCGCCCGGCCTGGGCGGACGAGAGGGCTGCCGACGACCCCGCCCGCCTACCCGCCCCTGGGGCCAGGCAGTTGGAGGCCGACATGCTGGCGATGCTCGCCGACCCGGCCTGGGCCTACCGCCAGTACGACCACCAGCTCTTCCTCAACACGGTCGTGGCCCCGGGCGCCGACGCGGCCGTGCTGCGGCTGTCCGCTCCGGGCGCCAGGCCGCCGGCAGGGCCCCCTGAGCGGGGCCTGGCCATGTCGACCGACGGCAACCAGCGGTGGTGCGCCCTGGACCCTCGCCACGGCACCCGGCTCGTGGTGGCCGAGTCCGCCCTCAACCTGGCCTGCGCCGGTGCCCGGCCCGTCGCCCTGGTCAATTGCCTCAATTTCGGCAACCCGGAGCACCCCGAGGTGATGTGGCAGCTCTCCGAGGCCATCGACGGCATGGCGGAGGCCTGCACCGCTCTGGGCATACCCGTGGTCGGCGGTAACGTCAGCCTCTACAACGAGAGCCGGGGCGGTGACATCGACCCCACGCCGGTCGTGGGGACTGTCGGCGTGATCGAGCACCTCGCTCCGGGCGTGCCCACAGCCAAGCTGGTCGCCGGCAGCTCCATAGTCCTGCTCGGCCCGGACGGTCCTGGCGCCGTCTCCCTCGCCGGCAGCAGGTGGGCGGCGGAGCGGGCCGGCCACCTCGGAGGAAGGCTGCCGGCGCTCGACTTCGACCTGCACGCGGCGGTGCTGCGCCTAGTGAGCTCGCTGGTCAACGAGCGGATCGTGGACGGCGTGCACGACGTCTCGGATGGCGGTGTCGTCGTGGCGCTGGCCGAGATGGCGGTCAGCGGTGGCACCGGTTTCCGGGTCGCGCCGATGGGCGGCCATGCCGCCCTCTTCGGCGAGGGACCTACGCGCGTGCTGCTCAGCGTGCCTGAAGTCCGGGTGAGCCTGGTCCTCGAGCGGGCGGCTGCTGCGGGGGTGCCTGCCCGCCGCCTGGGGACGGCCGGGGGAGACCGCCTGGTGGTCGAGGACGAGCTGGACGTCGGGCTGGAGGCCGCCCTCTCCGCATGGCACGACACCCTCCCGGAGGTCTTCTCGCTGGCCCGGCCGTAAAGGGAGAAGATGTTAGCGCTACCATCGACGCCTTCGACGGCGGCCTCAGCTGGCCGTGGGGACTGTCGACTGCCTGACTACCAGCGTCGGGGGTATCAACTGCTGGTCCGGCGTGCCCGTGCCGGCCAGCTGCTCCATGAGGACCTGCACCGCTACCTGGCCGGCGCGCTCGAAGTCCTGGCGCACGGTGGTGAGAGGCGGGAGGAAGAACGCAGACTCGGGGGTGTCGTCGAAGCCGACGACGGCAACGTCGTCGGGCACCCGGCGACCCCGTTCCTGCAGCGCCAGCAGCAGGCCGAGAGCCATCGGGTCGTTGGCGGCGAAAATGGCCCGGGCGTTGGGCACCTGGGCCAGCAGCTGCCCGGCCTCGTAACCCGACCGGGCGGTCCAGTCGCCGACGATGGGAGGGTTCACGGTGAGGCCGGCCTCTCGCAGGACGCCCATCCAGGCTTCGGTGCGCAATTGGGCGTCGAGCCAGTTGTCCGGTCCGGCGACGTGGAAGACCTCCCCGCGGCCCTGGGCCAGCAGGTGCTCTGTGGCCAGCCTGGCCCCGAGGGCCTGGTCGACGGAGACCACGGGCACGTGCCCGTTGGGGTTGCCCTCCACCACCACGGCCGGGAAGCCCCTCGGCAGCGAGGAGACGACCTCGTGGGCCGACGTGTACGGGGCTATGACGGCCAGGCCCTCGACGGACTGGCTCGTCAGGCGGCGCAGCGCCTGGCGCACGGACTGGCGGTCGAGGTTGTGGACGGCGGCCACGGACACGAAATAGCCGTGCGCTTGGGCAGCGGCCTCGATGCCGAGCAGGGTGGAGGCAGGGCCGTAGTAATTGGTGCCCAGGGCGACCACGCCGAGCGTCTTGGAGCGCCCGCTGGCCAACGCCCTGGCTGCAGGGTTGGGCCTGTAACCGAGCTGCTCAATGGCGGCCAGCACCCGGGAGCGGGTTATGTCCCGTACGCTCGGGTGGTCGTTCACGACACGCGACACTGTTTGGAGGGACACGCCAGCGAAGCGGGCGACATCGGCGATAGAAGGAGGGCGCTCAGCCGTCCGGCCCGGGGCGTGCGTACCGCCGTTGGTCGACCCGGTGCCTGCGAGCATGCCGGTGGTCGTCGCCCGCCGTTCAGCCATGGGTGTGCCCCCGTCGTGCAGCCGCACCCGGCCGGTGCTGGTGGCAGGTATTTGATGAGAGCGCTAACATCCCTACCGTGACCCTACCGGCTTTCGCCATCGGCGCCGACTTCGGGACTGCGTCAGCACGGGTACTCCTTCTCGACCTGCGCTCCGGCGCCGAGGCGGCGCTCTGCGAGCTGCCCTACCCACATGGTGTTATCGCTGACAAATTACCGGAGGGGGGGCTGCGCCTGCCACCGGACTGGGCCCTGCACGACCCGGCCGACTACGTGACGGTGCTGGAGGCAGGCATACGCGAGGTCCTGCGGCTCGAGCCCGGGGCGGCGCCCTATGTCGTGGGCATCGGCCTCGACACGACAGCGTGCACCGTGTTGCCGACCACGGCCGACGGGACGCCCCTGTGCGCTCAGCCGGCTTGGCGGGGCCGGCCGCATTCGTGGCTCAAGCTGTGGAAGCACCACTCGGCGCAGGCCCTGGCCAACCGCATGAACGAGGTCGCTCTCGAGAGGGGTGAGCAGTGGCTGGCACGTTACGGCGGCCACATCTCCTCGGAATGGTACTTCCCCAAGTTGGCCGAGATCTGGTACGAGGACCGTGAGGTCTACGACGCCACCGAGCGCTTCCTCGAGGTCGGCGACTGGGTTGTGTGGCAGCTCACCGGCGTGGAGGCCAGGGCGGCGTGCGCCGCGTCGTACAAGGCTCTGTGGGCACCCGGCGCCGGTCTGCCCGACGGCGGCTATTTCGAAGCCGTCTTCCCCGGTTTCACCGGCTACCGCTCCAAGCTCGGTGAGACCTTCCACCTTCCGGGATCGAGCGCCGGCCACCTCCTGCCCGCTGTGGCCGAGCGCCTCGGCCTGCCCGAGCGCACGGCGGTGGCCGTGGCCAACGTGGACTCGTTCGTGTCGTTCCCGGGTGCCGGTGCGGACGGCCCGGGCAGTTACGTGATGGTCGTGGGGACCTCGACGTGCTCCATGGTCGTCGGCCGGGAGCAGCGAGAGGTCCCAGGCATGACAGGGGTGGCGCCCGATGGCATCCTTCCCGGGCTCTACGGGTACGAAGCCGGTCAGGCGGCGGTGGGCGACATGTTCGGCTGGTTCGCCAACGCCATAGCTCCGAGGTCCCCGCAGGGTACGCCGTACGACCTCGCGGCTTTGGAGGCGGCGGCGGCGCAGTTCGAGCCGGGCGAGTGCGGCCTGCTCACTCTCGATTGGTGGAACGGCAACCGCAGCGTGCTGGCCGACGCCGACCTTTCAGGCCTGGTCGCCGGGTTCACCCTCACCACCGGCCCGGCCCACATCTACCGCTCGCTGCTGGAAGGCACCGCCTTCGGCAACGCCGCCATCGTCGACGCCTTCGTCGCCAACGGCCTGGCCGTGAACGACATCGTCGCCTGTGGCGGCATCGCGGACAAGAGCCCGCTGCTGATGCAACTGGTCTCCGATGCCAGTGGCCTGCCCGTGCGGGTGCCGGCGTCCGAGCAGGTACCGGCGCGCGGCTCGGCCCTGTACGGCGCGGTGGCGGCGGGGGCGCCCAGGAGCGGCTTCGCCGGCATCGGCGAAGCGGCACGCGCCCTCGCACCGCCGACGGCGCACGAGTACAAGCCGGGGGCCTACGCCGGGGCCGTCTACCGGGAGCTGTACGGCTTGTGGACCGAGCTGCACGACGCGGCCGGGCGCCAGCACGCACGGGTGCTGCACGAGCTCAAAAGACTACGGGCGCAGGCCGTCAGGGCCAGGGCCGACCATACGAAGGAGGACTCATGAACCTGCGGGAAAGGCCCAAGATCGGCCTGCTCGGGATTATGCAGGAGCTTTACGACGACATGCTGCCCGGCATCACTGAGCACCAGGAGGCGTTCGCCCGCCAGCTCGCTGCGTCCCTGTCGGACCAGGCCGACGTGGTGTTCTTGAGGGCGGCGCGCGACCGCGCCGGTGTCGAGGCGCTGACCAGGGAACTTCGGGCCGCCGGCGTCGACGGCATAATGGTCGTGATGCTGACCTACGGGCCGGCGATGAGGACCCTGAGGGCGCTCATGGAGAACCCACTGCCTGTCCTGCTGGCCAACGTCCAGCCCGAGAGGCAGGTGACCGGTAGCTGGGACATGGCCGACCTCACCTACAACCAGGGCATCCACGGCGCCCAGGACCAGTCCAACCTGTTCCTGCGCTCCGGCCTGGCCTACTCGGTCATCACCGGTGATTGGAAGAGCGAGGATTTCCGGACCGACTTCGGCGCCTGGGCCCGGGCCGCCATGACTGCGTCGGAGATGAAGGCTGTGAAGATCGCCCTGTTCGGGTACCCGATGAACGGCATGGGCGACGTGCTCTACGACGCGCCCGCTCTGGCCCGCAGGCTCGGTCCCGTCATCGTCAACGAGAACCTCGGTGACGTCCACCGCCTGATGGCCAAGGTCCCCTCGGCTCGAGTGGCTGAGGTCGTGGCCCGCCACCGTGAGGTCTTCGAGGTCAGCCCCGCCCTCGGGGCGGAGCCCCACGAGTACGCAGTACGTTTCGAGCTGGCCATAGAGTCCGTGCTCGAAGCCGGCGGCTACAGCGGTTTCGCTGTGCACTTCGAGCCGGTCGGCCGTGACGGCCGCTTCGAGCAGCTGCCGCTGCTGGCCGCCTCGGACCTGATGGCCCGGGGGTACGGCTACGGCGCCGAGGGCGACACCAACACGGCCGCTCTGATGTGCGCCAGCCAGCTGCTCGTCGGGGACGCCCACTTCTCCGAGATGTACGCCATGGACTTCGAGCAGGGCTCGGTGCTGATCAGCCACATGGGCGAGGGCAACTGGAAGGTGGCCCGTACCGACCGGCCGGTGAGGCTGATCGACCGCCCGCTGGGTATCGGCGGCCTCGGCAACCCTCCCACGGCGGTGTTCTCGGCCCGGCCCGGCCCGGCCACCACGGCCAGCCTGGTGCCCCTCGAAGGCGAGGACTACCGGCTGCTCGTCGCCACAGGCGAGGTGCTCGACACGCCGGAGATGGCCCACGTGGAGATGCCCTACTTCCACTTCCGTCCCGACGCCGGCCTGCGCCCGTTCATGAACACCTGGCTGCGCAACGGCGGCACCCATCATTTCTGCACCAACCTGGGGCTGCACACCGAGCGCTGGCGCTACCTGGCCGAGCTGCTGGAGCTGCCCCTGGTCGAGTTCTGACGACATGCTGGAGGAGCTGAAGCGCCAGGTCCTGGAGGCCAACCTGGAACTTCCTCGCGCCGGCCTCGTCAGCCTGACGTGGGGCAACGTCTCCGGCCGGGACCCGGGGAGCGGACTGGTGGTCATCAAACCGTCCGGCGTGCCGTACTCCAGGCTGGAGGCGGGAATGATGGTGGTCGTGGGCCCCTCGGGGGAGGTGGTCGAAGGCCAGGCCCGCCCCTCGACAGACACCCCTACCCACCTGGTCCTCTACCGGGACCTGCCGGCGGTGGGTGGGATCGTGCACACGCACTCGCCGTGGGCGACGGCGTGGGCCCAGGCGCGCCGTCCGGTCCCCTTGCTCGGCACTACCCACGCCGATTTCTCCCCCCTGCCCGTCGAGGTCACCGGGGAGCTCACGCCAGAGGAGGTGGAGGCGGGCTACGAGGTGGCCACGGGCGAAGCCATCCTGCGCACCCTGGGGGGTAGGCCACCCCTCGAGGTACCAGCCGTGCTGGTGGGTGGTCATGGCCCCTTCTGCTGGGGCGTGTCCGCCGCGGCCGCCGTGGAGGCGGCCGTTACCCTGGAACAGGTGGCGAAGATGGCGTGGTTGTCCTCGGTGCTGGAGCCGGCGGCGCCGCCGCTGCCCGAGCACATCGTGCAGCGGCACTTCTCCCGCAAGCACGGCCCTGACGCCTACTACGGCCAGACGGCGGTACCGCTGTGAAGGCGGCGCGGCTGTTCGGCCCCGGGGACGTCCGCATGGTGGACGAGCCGGCACCTGCGCCCGGCGCCGGCGAGTGCCTGGTGCGGGTGACGGCGGTGGGCATCTGCGGCTCGGATCTGCACTGGTTCGGCGAGGGCCGTATCGGCGGTTCCGTCCTCTCGCGGCCCCTGGTGCTCGGTCACGAGGTCGCCGGGGTGGCAGAGAGCGGCCCCCTGGAGGGGCAGGCGGTGGCTGTCGACCCGGCGGTGCCGTGCGGGCATTGTGAGCGTTGCCGCGAGGGTTACTACAACCTGTGCCCACAGGGCCGGTTCGCCGGTCACGGCGGCACGGACGGAGGTTTGTGTCAGTACATGGCCTGGCCGGTCGCCGAGCTCAAGCCCGTCCCCGACAACTTCAGCCCGGCAACCGTCGCCCTCCTCGAGCCTCTCGGAGTGGCCTTGCACGCCTTGGATCTGGGCTGGGAACGTTTTGCTGCCAGCGTGGCCGTGGTGGGCTGCGGGCCGATCGGCCTCATGCTGGTCGAGCTGGCCAAGGCGGCCGGCGCCTCCCGGGTGGTGGCAGTGGAGCCGCTGGAGCACCGGCGGGCCGCCGCGCTACGCGCCGGGGCGGACGAGGTGGTCGGCCCGGAGGAGGCCGGACGCCTACCCGAGGTCGACCTGTCCTTCGAGGTGGCAGGCAACGATGCCGCCGTAGCCGCTGCCGTGTCCCTGGTCCGCCCAGGTGGCCGCCTCGTGCTCGTCGGCATACCGGACGACGACCGCACGGTGCTGCCGGCGGCCGAGGCCAGGCGCAAGGGCCTCACCATCAAGCTGACCCGGCGCATGAACGAGGCCTACCCCCGGGCCATCGACGTCGCCCGCCGCAATGTGGTCGAGCTCGAATGGCTCGTCTCGGCGACCTTCGAGCTGTCCCGGACGCGCGAGGCGCTTGCGTCTGCGGCACGTCGCGACGGGCTGAAGGTCATGGTGGCGCCAGGGGCCTGACCCGGTTGCAGCGCCTCCAAAGGGTGAGCAGGTAGCCATCGGCTCAGCGGACGGCAGGCCCTTGACCTTGCTCCTCTTGCGCTGCGGGCGCACAGTTCCTCCTCTGGCGTGAGAGGCGCACCATTGCACGAGGGCCTAGCCCCCCCCGAGATGGGTAAGCTACTTGTCGACGTCCCCTGGGGCGTGGCCAGACGACTGGCACACGGGAGCCCGGTGCACCGGGCTGAGAGGGGAGCTGGCGCTCCCGACCGTCGAACCTGATCCGGGTCATACCGGCGAAGGGAGGCTTACTTGTTGGGACGTGTGCATTTCATCGCCGACCACCTCGGCGGCGGCGCGCCCGCCGCCGTGCTCGACCTGGTGTCGGCCGCCATCGCAGGCGGAGTGCGCTGCGTACAGGTGCGTTCGAAGGACTGCCCCGACGGGGAGCGCTACGAGCTGGCGGCGGCCGTGGTCGCCCTGTGCCACGAGGCCGGCGCCACGTGCCTGGTCAACGACAGGGTCGACATAGCCCTTGCCGCCGCCGCCGACGGCGCCCACGTTGGCGAGGAGGACATGCCCGTGGCCCAGGCCCGCCGCCTGCTCGGGCCGCTTGCGGTGCTCGGCGCGTCCTCCCGGGACGCGCAGGTGGCGGCTCGGGCGGTCGCCGCCGGGGCCAGCTATGTGGGTGTCGGGCCGTGCTACCCGACGGCGAGCAAGGTGGGGTTGCCGGCCCCGATAGGGGTGGAGGGCATGGCGGCGGTAGTGGCGGCCGTCGACGTCCCCGTCATCGCCATTGGCGGCATCGACGTCCACAGGGCGGCCGAGCTGGTGGCTGCCGGGGCCTACGGGGTGGCCGTCATCGCGGCCATCGCCGCCGCCCGGGACCCGGCCGCTGCGGCCCGCGCACTGGTCGAAGCGGTCGAGGCGGCCGCCACCGACGGCCGCACCCACGACGGCGCCGGGATGGTCCCGGGTGTGGAGAGGGGGAGGCTGTGACCAGCGGTCCTGAGCGGCGCACCCGTGCCGACGTAGTCGTGGTAGGGGCAGGCATCGTAGGCCTTTGCGCCGCCCGGGAGGCAGTTGCTCTCGGCCTGTCCGTGGTGGTGGTCGACCCTGAGCCGGCCCGGGGTGCCTCCTTTGCCGCTGCCGGGATGCTGGCGCCGACGGCTGAGGCCCGACCGGGAGAGCAGAAGCTGCATGCCCTGGCGGAGTCGTCGGCCGCCGCGTGGCCTGAGTTCGCCGCCCGGTTGGAGGAGCAGTCCGGTGTCGGCGTCGGGCTGCGCCAGGAGGGCGCACTGAGCGTGGCCTTCGACCCGGACGACCTGCGGGCGTTGGCTGAGGTCGTCGAGGTCCAGATCTCGATGGGCTGCAAGGCCGAGATGCTCGGCCCCCGGGAGTGCCGCCGGCTCGAGCCCGCTCTCAGCCCTCGGGTGACGGGCGGTGCCTTCAACCCCGGGGACAACCAGGTGGACACCCGGGCCGTGCTGCGGGCGCTGCTCGTGTGCCTGGAGCGCGCCGGTGTGACGATGCTCGCCGATAGCGCCTCGCGCCTGGTGGTGGCAGGCGGCCGCGCCGTCGGCGTGGAGACGAGGACCGGGCACCTGGTCGAGGCCGGCACCATAGTGCTGGCTGCAGGCTGCCGCTCGGGCGAACTGACCGGCCTCCAGCCCGACGAGGTCCCTCCCGTGCGCCCAGTCAAGGGCCAGATCCTGCGACTGCAGACCGGCCCCGACGAGCCACTGCTCACCCGGACGGTGCGGGCCGAGGTCCAGGGCCGCCATGTGTACATGGTCCCCCGCCTGAACGGCGAACTGGTGGTGGGGGCGACGATGGAGGAGCTCGGTCATGACACCACGGTGACGGCCGGGGCGGTACACGACCTCCTGCGGGCTGCGGTGGCAGCTGTGCCAGATGTCACCGAGGCGGCCCTGTCCGAGGCGACGGCGCGTTCGCGGCCGGGGACGCCCGACAACGGGCCCCTTATCGGTCACGGCCTGACGGGGGGCCTGGTCGTCGCCACCGGGCACTTCCGCCACGGCGTGCTCCTGGCCCCTGCCACGTCGACGGCGCTGGCCGAGCTCTTGCAGGGCCGCCCCGTGAGCGGCCCGGCGGCGGCCTTTGCGGCCCTGCGCTTTGCTGGCGCCGGGCCCCGAGGGCGTCGTGCCACCGGCCCGGTCCCGGAGGGCGCCGTATGACGGGCCCGGTCTGCGAAGGTGGGACGGTAACGGTCAGGGTCAACGGTGACGTGCAGCAACTGCCGGCCGGTTGCAGCGTGACCGATGTCCTCGGGCGGTTGGGGTGCGGTACCCGGGGGGTGGCGGTGGCCGTCAATTCGGTGCTGGTCCGCAGGGCAGACTGGCCGGTCTCGATGCTAAGCGATGGCGACCAGCTCGAGGTCCTCCAAGCCGCGCCCGGAGGGTGAGGAGGCCGGCCTGCGCAGGCGAAGCCAGCACGTGCCCCCGCCGGCATGGTGTCCGGCGGGTGGCGGGAAAGGAGCCAGATCTATGACCACTACAGCACCACCATCGAGCGGGCCGGCCGGGGCCGGGAGGTCGGCCGGCCCGGTTCGCTCCGGTCATGCCGCCGCAGGCGGGGAGGGCGCTGCCGAGCCGCCGGTGTGGCCGTCCGACGACCCCTTCGTCGTCGCCGGCGAGGTGGTCGGGCCCCGTCTTGTCCTCGGCACCGGCGGAGCGCCCAACATGGCGGAGCTCGAGAGCGCCGTGGTGGCTTCGGGAGCCACCCTGGTGACCGTCGCCCTCCGCCGGGTGGCTCCCGGTCAGGGTGGTTCTGTCATCGACGTCTGCGACCGTGCGGGTGCCAGGGTGCTACCGAACACCGCCGGTTGCTACACGGCACGCGACGCAGTGCGAACGGCACAGGCGGCCCGTGAGGCGTTCGAGACCAACTGGGTCAAGCTCGAGGTGATCGCCGACGACACGACTCTGCTGCCCGACCCGGTCGAGACCCTGGAGGCGGCGGCCCGCCTGGTGGCCGATGGCTTCTTCGTGTTCGCCTACACCAACGACGACCCGGTGGTGGCTCAGCGGCTGGCCGCCGCCGGGTGCGCCGCCGTCATGCCCCTCGGAGCGCCCATAGGCAGCGGGCTGGGCGTCCGTAACCCGCACAACATCTCGCTCATCCGCGAGCTGGTCGAGGGCCCGGTAGTGCTCGACGCAGGCATAGGTACGGCCTCGGACGCCGCCTTGGCCATGGAGCTGGGCTGCGACGCCGTGCTCGTGGCGTCGGCCGTCACCCGTGCTCGGCGTCCGGCTGCGATGGCCGCTGCCATGGCCCACGCCGTGATCGCCGGCCGGCTCGCCTACCGTGCCGGCCGGATCCCCAAGCGCTACCGTGCCCTGGCCAGCACGACGTCGGAAGGGATGCCCCAGCTGTGAGGCAGGGCGGTAGTTGAAGGCGCCCAGGCTGACGGTTGTGGCCGACAGCTCGGCCACGGCCGGCCGCCCATTGGCCGAGGTCGTGGGCGAAGCCGTGCGAGGCGGGGCCCCGGCCGTGTGGGTCAGGGAGAAGGCGGTGCCGGCCCGCGAGCGGCGGGCGCTCGTCGAGCAGCTCGCGGCCATCGTCCATGCGGCGGGAGCGTCCCTGGTCGCCAGTCCTGGGCCCGGCAGCGACTTAGCCGATGCCTACCAGGTGGGTGCCGGTACGGTCGTACCCCAGGGCGGTAAGCCTTTCGGCCGCTCGTGCCACGACATGGCCGAGCTGGCCCGGGCGGTGCATGAGGGGTGCTCGTGGGTAACCGTGTCCCCGGTTTTCGCTTCGGCCTCCAAGCCCGGCTACGGCCCGGCGTTGGGCCTGGAGGGCCTGGCGGCCATGGTTGCAGCGGTGCGGCCGGCCCCGGGCGCCCCGGCCGGGCGGCCTGGCCCGGACGTCCTGGCTCTCGGCGGCGTGACCAGCGCTAACGCACCGCACTGCCTGGCGGCTGGGGCTGCGGGGGTAGTGGTGATGGGGGCAGTCATGGCGGCTGCCGATGTGGCCGCCGAAGTCGAGAGGATCCTCGCCTGCTTGGAGGTGGCCGGATGACGCCCAGAGTTGCCCTCAGCATCGCCGGCTCGGACTCGGGCGGCGGCGCAGGCATCCAGGCCGACATGCGCACCTTCGCTGCTCTCGGTGTGTTCGGGACCACGGCCGTCACCTGCGTCACGGCACAGAACACGACCGGGGTACGAGCCGTGCACGTCCTGCCGCCCGGCATGGTGGCCGAACAGGTGGCAGCGGTGCTCGACGACCTGCCTGTGGCCGCGGCCAAGACCGGCATGCTGGGCACCGAGGCGATGGTGAAAGAGGTCGCTGCTCTCGCCGAGCGCCTGCCTGCCCTGGTGGTCGACCCGGTCCTGGTGGCATCGAGCGGCGCAGCGCTGACAGATGGTTCGACGCTCGGGGCCTACCGCACCGAACTGTTCCCGCTCGCCACCGTCGTCACTCCGAACCTTCTGGAGGCGGCGGCCCTGTTGGGCGAGGACCTGGGCTCCCTGGCGGACGCCCGGCGGGCGGCCCGCCGTCTCGGCGAGCTGGCTCCCGTCGTGGTGGTCAAGGGTGGCCACCTCGACGACCCCGATCGGTCGGTGGACGTCATATGGGATGGCTCCGACCTGTGGGAGATCGACCGCCCGCGGGTGAGGACCCGCAACACGCACGGGTCCGGTTGCAGTTTCTCGGCCGCCATCGCGGCCAACCTGGCGCTCGGGCTGGGAGTGAGAGCGGCCCTCGAACAGGCCAACGCTTTCGTCCACGCTGCCCTTGCGGGCGGGGCGGGCTGGCACCTCGGTGCCGGGCCCGGGCCGCTGGACCACTTCGGATGGAAGGAGGACGAATGACGGGGAGCGAACTGGTCACGGCCAGGCGAAAGGTCTACAAGGAGGGGCCCGGCGGTATAAGGGTGCCTTTTCAGGAGGTGGTGGTCCGTGACGGCGCCGCCAGGGTACAGCTCTACGACACCAGCGGTCCCCAGACCGCTACCGATGGGCCGTCCGTGCCAGGGGAGGGCACGGGGGCGCCCGGTGCCCCTGTTGGCCGAGCAGCAGCAGGCCTGCCCGGGCTGCGCACCCCCTGGGTGGTGGCCAGGGCCGACACCGAGGAGGTGGAGGGGCGCCGGCCCAGTCCTCGAGACGACGGCAGGAGGGCCGCCACGGCGCCGGGCCCGAGCATGGCCCGGGGACGCCCGCGGCGAGCCCTTACCGGGCGGGCCGTAACGCAGGCGCATTATGCCAAAAAGGGCATGGTCACGACCGAAATGGAGTTCGCAGCCCTGCGTGAGGGTGTGCCCGTCGAGGTGGTCCGCGAGGAACTGGCGTCCGGGCGCGCCATCCTGCCCTCCAACGTCAACCATCCCGAGAGCGAGCCGATGGTGATCGGCACGCGGTTCCTGGTGAAAGTCAACGCCAACATAGGGAACTCGTCGGTCACCTCGTCGGTGGAGGAGGAGGTCGACAAGATGCGCTGGGCCACCCGCTGGGGCGCCGACACTGTTATGGACCTGTCCACCGGCTCTGCCATCCACACGACACGCGAGCACATCCTTCGCAACTGCCCTGTTCCGGTCGGCACCGTGCCGATCTACCAGGCTCTCGAAAAGGTCAACGGCAAGGCGGAGGATCTCTGCTGGGAGGTCTTCCGTGACACGGTCGTCGAGCAGTGCGAGCAGGGTGTCGACTACATGACCGTGCACGCCGGGGTGCTCCTGCGCTATGTGCCGATGACCGTCGAGCGGGTCACGGGCATCGTCAGCCGAGGCGGCTCCATAATGGCCGGCTGGTGCCTGGCCCACCACCGCGAGAACTTCCTCTACGAGCATTTCGACGAGCTTTGCGAGATATTCGCCGCCTATGATGTTGCCTTTTCGCTCGGTGACGGGCTCCGGCCCGGTTCGGTCGCCGACGCAAACGACCAAGCGCAGCTGGCGGAGCTGCGCACTCTGGGGGAGCTCACCCACCGCGCCTGGGCCTACGACGTCCAGGTCATGGTGGAGGGCCCCGGCCACGTCCCCATGCACAAGATCAAGGAGAACGTCGACCTCCAGCGTGAGTGGTGCAGCGAGGCTCCCTTCTACACCCTCGGCCCGCTGACAACGGACATCGCCCCCGGTTACGACCACATCACCTCCGCCATAGGGGCCGCCATGATCGCCATGTACGGTACGGCCATGCTCTGCTACGTCACGCCCAAGGAGCACCTGGGCCTGCCCGACCGGGAGGATGTCAAGGCGGGCATGGTGGCCTACAAGGTGGCGGCGCACGCCGCCGATGTCGCCAAAGGCCACCCCGGGGCGCAGTCATGGGACGACGAGCTGTCGGCGGCGCGCTTCGAGTTCCGGTGGGAGGACCAGTTCAACCTCTCGCTCGACCCGGGAACGGCCCGTTCGTACCACGACGAGACGCTCCCTGCCGCCCCGGCCAAGAAGGCCCATTTCTGTTCGATGTGCGGGCCGAAGTTCTGCTCCATGAGCATCAGTCACGACCTGCGGCGCATGGCCGGGGCCGCTACAGCCGTGGCCAAGGACGAGGCCCAGGCCCCCGACGGGGCCCCGGCGGAGGAGATCCGCCGAGGTCTGCGCAGCAAGTCGGAGGAGTTCGTCGCCTCGGGCGCGTCGTTGTACGTCGTGGCTCCCGGCAACGCCTCCGACGGGCCTCCAGGAGCCGGCGGGGCCCCATGACATCGGAGAGGCGGCGGGCCCCATCACATCGGAGAGGTCGTGCCCGGCGCGGCGCGCCCCTGCCTGTGGGGTCTCAGGGGGCGAACAGGTCCCGCCACCGGGCCGGCGCAAGGGGCGCCGGCCCGGTCGGCTCGGCCAGTTCCTCGCCGATACGCCGAGCGTCGACGGCCATGGAGCAGCCGGCTGCAGCCACCTCCAGGGTTACGCCGGGTGCCCGGCTGGCCCGGATGACGCAGCGGTAGGCGGCCTCGACTTCTCCGACGTCCACAACGGGCGCGTGCTCGT